>JBIPLL010000444.1:0-3123 GCA_044368425.1 Beijerinckiaceae bacterium | reverse complement strand
AAAAGCGCGCAAGCCGCTCATGCACGCCGAAGAGCGGCGCACGCACGCCCTCGAGACGCGCCGCGACTTCCCGCCGGAAGATGGCCTGCGCCGGGTTGCGCGGCTCGGGAGCCGCCCTGCCTTGCCGCATGGCCTCGCTGCGCGTCTGCGCGTCGGCTTCCTTGTCGCGCTCGCGCTGGACCTGCGTGCGGAACTCGTCAAGTTCCGTCAGCGCGACGGTTGTCGTGGGCAATTCCCCCGCAAGAGCCGGCGCGGGCTGCGCCAGTTCCGCCAGCAGCGCCCCGCGCGGATCAGCCGCAACCGTCGCGATATCGCCCGGCCGCGCGCCCAGTCCGAACCGGTTGAGCGCAAGCGCGGCAAGCTCCCGCCCCCCGGCGCGCAAGACAGGCGGAGCCAAAGGCACAGGCACCTTCTCGACCAGCCCCTGCATGCAGCTCTCCGGCATCGACACCCGGCACGATCAAACCATGATCCGTCTTGCCTGCCGATGAATGACACACGACGAAATTGTCATTTCCGGGACGGCAATTCTGCCCCGCTCACCGCACCAGAGTCAGCGTCTTCGCCGCGCGGGTGATACCGGTATAGAGCCAGCGGTCGCGGAATTCGCGGAACGCCCAGCTTTCATCGAACAGGACGATGTTGTCCCACTGCGAGCCCTGCGCCTTGTGCACCGTCAGCGTATAGCCATAGGTGAATTCGTCGGACTGGCGGCGCAGCGGAAACGGGATGTCGTCTTCCTTTCCCTCGAAGAATTCCGGCAGCACCGACACTTTCACGAGCCGCGCGGGATCTTCCTCCGCCGCCACGCGCATGGTGACGAGGCCCTTCTTCGACACGGCAAGCTCGCGCACCTGCCAGAGCCCGCCATTCAGCAAACCCTTGGTCTTGTCGTTGCGCAGGCAGACGAGCTTGTCGCCGGCCGCCGGCTGCGGATCGCGCAGGCCCTTCAGCTCACGGATGCGCTGGTTATACAGCCGACGCGTCTTGTTGGTGCCGACGAGCACCTGATCTGCCGCCTGGATCGAAGCCGCATCAATCTCCGCGCGGCGAATGATGCGGCTGTCGCCATCGACGCCGTGGGGCAGCATGCCGCCCTCGCGCACGATCATCGACCAGCGCACGATCGGGTTATCGCGCGCCTGCCGGTGCACTTCCGTCAGCATCACGTCGGGCTCGGCCTCGGTGAAGAACCCGCCGCCCTTGACCGGCGGCAACTGCGCGGGATCGCCCAGAACGAGCACCTTCGTGCCGAAGGAGAGCAGGTCGCGCCCCAGCTCCTCGTCCACCATCGAGCACTCGTCGACGATGACGAGCGCGGCTTCCGTGACCTTGCTCTCGCGGTTGAGGACGAAGGTCGGCTGATCCTCCTCGCCCTTGCCCGATCGCGAGCGATAGATCAGTGCATGCAGCGTGGTCGCACCGACGCAGCCGCGCGCCCGCATCACGAGCGCGGCCTTGCCCGTATAAGCAGCGAAGGCCACCTCGCCGTCCACATGCTCGGCGATATGGCGGGCCAGCGTCGTCTTGCCCGTGCCCGCGAAGCCGAACAGCCGGAACACCTGCGAGGAGGGATCGCGCAGCCAGCGGTCGATGGCGACGAGCGCCTCGTCCTGCTGCGGGGAAAATGCCGTCACGCTCAGCCCTTCGCCGTCTGGTAGTCCTTCACATCGGAAAACACGATGTCGGGCACGCGTTCCGCGTCATATTTCAGCGTGAAGGCGCTCGCTGCCATGAAGACAGGATCGCCGTCGAGATCGTCGGCGATGCTCGACGGCTTCGACGAGACGAATTTGTCGAGCGCCTCGCGGCTGGCCGAGCTGATCCAGCGGCACAGGGAGAATTGCGACGTCTCGAATTCGACGGGCAGGCCATATTCGGCGTCCATCCGCTCCTTGAGCACGTCGAGCTGAAGCGCGCCGACGACGCCGACAAGCGCAGGCGCCCCGTCATGCGGGATAAAGACCTGAACGACGCCCTCCTCCGCCATCTGCTGAAGAGCTTCGCGCAGCTTCTTGGCCTTCATCGGGTCCTTGAGCTTCACGCGGCGCAGGATTTCCGGCGCGAAGCTCGGCACGCCCTTGAAGACGATGTCCTCGCCTTCTGTCAGCGTATCGCCGATGCGCAGGGTGCCGTGATTGGGCAATCCGACCACGTCGCCGGCCCAGGCCTCGTCGGCCACCGCCCGGTCCTGCGCGAAGAAGAATTGCGGCGCATTGAGCGGCATCGGCTTGCCGGTGCGCACCAGCTTCGCCTTCATGCCGCGCGACAGCTTGCCCGAGCAGACGCGCATGAAGGCGATGCGGTCGCGGTGGTTCGGGTCCATGTTGGCCTGGATCTTGAACACGAAGCCCGTCATTTTCGGCTCGCCTGCCTCGATCGTGCGGCGGTCGGCGACCTGCGCGCGCGGGCTCGGCGCGAGGGCTCCCAGCGCGTCGATGAGGTCGCGCACGCCGAAATCACGCAAGGCCGCGCCGAAATAGACCGGCGTCAGATGCCCCTCGCGAAAGGCTTCGAGATCGAAGGGCGTGCACCCCTCCGCCGCCAGCATCACTTCTTCGCGCCAGGCATCGGCCTGACCGGGTAGAAGCACGTCGAAACGCGGATCGTCCGGCCCGCTGACGCTCTCGCCGGCATGGCCCCCCTCCCCGCCCCGCTCGTTGCTGCGGATGCGCCTCGCCTTGAGGTCATACGTGCCGACGAATTCGCGGCCTCGGCCGATGGGCCAGGTCATCGGCGCCACGTCGAGCGCGAGCGTGTTCTCGATTTCAGCGAGCAGGTCGAACGGGTCGCGCGTCTCCCGGTCCATCTTGTTGATGAAGGTCACGATCGGGATGTCGCGCAGACGGCAGACCTCGAACAGCTTGCGGGTGCGCGCCTCGATGCCCTTGGCCGCATCGATGACCATCACCGCCGAATCGACGGCGGTCAGCGTGCGATACGTGTCTTCCGAGAAGTCCTCGTGGCCCGGCGTGTCGAGCAGGTTATAGACAAGCCCGTCATAATCGAAGGTCATCACTGACGTGACGACCGAGATGCCGCGCTGGCGCTCGATCTTCATCCAGTCGGACGAGGTCTGCCGCCGCCCGGCCTTGGCCTTGACCTCGCCGGCGAGCTGGATCG
>JBIPLL010000439.1:0-3137 GCA_044368425.1 Beijerinckiaceae bacterium | reverse complement strand
AGGCCATATGTTTCGGCAAGATCGGCGAGGGCGGCGCGCGCCTGACGCTGTCCGCCGCGCAGGAGCGCGCCACCCTCGGCCCCCAGCATGATATTGTCGAGGACGCTCAGGGTCTCGACCAGCATGAAGTGCTGGAACACCATACCGATGCCAAGCCCGATCGCCTCGCGCGAGGAGCGGATGCGCACGGGGCGTCCGCCGACCCGGATCTCGCCTGCATCGGCTTCGTAAAAGCCGTAGAGGATCGACATCAGCGTCGACTTGCCGGCGCCGTTCTCGCCCACGATGCCGTGGATCGAGCCGCGCTCCACGAAGAGGTTCACGCCGCGATTGGCGCGCACGGGGCCGAAGCTCTTGTCGATCCCGACGAGCTCGATCGCGGCGGGGGCGGGGGATGGCGTCACGGGCGCACCGCGCTGGCCTGCGGCGATCGCCGCATCGGGAGAGGCGGGCGGCTCGCGACAGCCGCCCGCAACGACGCTCCAGCCTCGGTTGAAGGCCTTACATCGGGCACTTGTTGTCCGACATGTAGTCGTGGACCTTGACGGTGCCCGCGATGATGTCGGCCCGCGCCTTGTCCACGGCAGCCTGCATGGCCGGCGTGATCAGAGCGCGGTTATTGTCGTCGAGGGCCCAGTCGACGCCGCCTTCCTTGAGGCCCAGCACCGAGACGCCAGGCTTCCACGAGCCGTCGAGGGCACCCTTGAAGGAGGCATAGGTCGCGACATCGACGCGCTTGAGCATCGAGGTCAGCACCTTGCCCGGCTGCAGGCCGTTCTGGTTGGAATCGACGCCGATGCCAAGCTTTCCGGCATCCGCCGCCGCCCGCAGCACGCCAATGCCGGTGCCGCCGGCCGCGTGGTAGATGACATCCGCACCCCGGTCGATCTGGCTCTTGGCGAGCTCGCCGCCCTTGACCGGATCGTTCCAGGCCGCAGGCGTCGTGCCGGTCATGTTCTGGAACACCTCGGCCTGCCCGTTGGCCGCCTTGACGCCCTGCACATAGCCGCAGGCAAACTTGCGGATCAGCGGAATGTCCATCCCGCCGATGAAGCCGACCTTGCCGGACTTCGAGGCGAGCCCCGCCAGCAACCCGACGAGATAGGAGCCTTCATGCTCCTTGAAGACGACCGACTGCACATTGGGCAGGTCCACGACCATGTCGATGATCGTGAAGCGGATCTGCGGGAATTCCGCCGCTACCTTCTTGAGCGCGGTCGCCTGGCTGAAGCCCACCGCGATCACGGGCGAAAAGCCGTCGCGCGCAAACCGGCGCAGGGCCTGTTCGATCTGGGCTTCGTTCTGCGGCTCGAAGTCGCGGAACTCGATATTCGTTTCCTTCTTGAAGCGCTCGGCACCGTTGAACACGCCCTCATTGAAGGATTTGTCGAACTTGCCGCCCTTGTCGTAGACGATGGCGGGCTTCGGCGCCTGGGCGAGCGCCGCACCGATAGTCGCCATCACGCCCGCGAGGGTAAAGCCGAGGGTCTTGGCAACGGGTCTGGCAAGGAACCTGGAGTGCATATTGACGCTCCCATCTGGACATTGCGGACGGTTTGCCGCCTTGTCGTCGAAGATGGCACGCCGGGCACCCAAGTCAAACAGGCGCCGCGCTTTTCCCGCCCCGGCCCACAGGCGGGCCATGCGCGGCAGATATAGACGAGGACGGGGGATATGAGCCTCTCGGGCGAGGAGATCGAGCGTTATGCCCGCCACATCGTGCTGCGCGAGGTCGGCGGCCCCGGGCAGTCACGCCTCAAGGCCGCCTCCATCCTCGTGATTGGCGCGGGCGGGCTGGGCTCTCCCCTGATCCAGTATCTGGCTGCCTGCGGGATCGGCCGTCTCGGGATCGTCGACAACGACACGGTCTCTCTGTCCAATCTCCAGCGTCAGGTCATCCACGGCACGCCCGATATCGGCGCAAGCAAGGTCGACAGCGCGGCCCGCGCTGTCGGGCGGCTCAATCCCCATGTCGTGGTCGAGCCGCACGGGATGCGCCTCGATGCCGGCAATGCCGCGACCCTCATCTCCCGCTACGATCTCGTCGCCGATGGCAGCGACAATTTCGAGACGCGTTATCTCGTCTCCGACACCTGTTTCCATGTCGGTCGCCCGCTGGTCACGGCGGCGCTTGGCACCTTCGACGGCTCGCTCACCACGATCCGGGCGCATGAACGCAACGCGCAGGGCGAATGGAACCCGACCTATCGGTGCCTGTTCCCCGAGCCACCCCCGTCAGGCACCGTGCCGGCCTGCGCCGAGGCTGGCATTCTGGGCGCGCTGGCCGGCGTCATGGGCACGATGATGGCGCTCGAGATCCAGCGCCAGATCATCGGCTTTGGCGAGGGGCTGGTGGGGCGATTGCTGCTGGTCGATGCCCGCGACATGCGCTTCGACACGCTGGGTTACCGCTGGAACCCCCGCAATCCGCTGAGCGGCTCGCCGGCGGGAGGCTGAACAGCGGAGGGCTGACCGGCAGCCGGGCGGCCCCGTCGCAGCCGGCTTACTCGGCTGCGAGGCCGCGCCCGTCGGCCGATCGTGGCAGGGCGGTGGATGCGCCCGCCGGCGAAACCCCCGCCGGCGCCACCCCCGCCGGCTCATCGAATTCCAGTTGCTCGATCCGCTCGCCGCGCTTGGCGATCTTGTCGGCCGAGGTGCGGATCTGACCCACATCCTCCTGCGCCTGCCGGAAATGCGTGTCGAGCTTCTCGACCCGGTCGCGCAGGCGCCCGACATCGGCCAGCAGCTTCGACACCTCGTTCTGGATGACGCGGGCCTCGTCGCGCATGCGTGCATCGCGCACCAGCGACTGCATCACCTGGATCGCCATGGCGAGCAGGGAAGGCGAGACGATGACGATCCGCGCCCGCGAGGCCCGCTGCACCAGATCCTCGAAATGCTCCTGCAGGTCGGCATAGATCGCCTCCGACGGCACGAACATCAGCGCCATGTCCTGCGTCTCGCCGGGCAGGAGATATCGTTCGGATATGTCCTTGATATGAGTGCCGATATCGGTGCGCACCCGCTGGCCCGCCGCCCGGCGGGTCTCGTCGGTCGCAGCCCCGCGAAACGCCGTGAAGCCCTCCAGCGGAAACTTCGCATCGACCGGCAGCGGGCGCGGGTCGCCCGGCAGGCGG
>JBIPLL010000086.1:0-8151 GCA_044368425.1 Beijerinckiaceae bacterium | reverse complement strand
AGAGCCGCTGCCCGCCACCCGGAAGATCCCGCCAGCCCGTCGGCGCCAGATGGTAATGGGTCTGGGTCTTGTTGCTGGTCCCCAGCGGCTTGAACGGCGTCGTCTCGGTCTTGAACTGCCATTTCTGGACATGCTGCCCGTTATCGGCGTTCAGGAAGCGCAGATGCGGCATGACGCGCTCGTTATTGGCATCGCCGTCGCCCCCCTGCAGGTCGAACAGGAAGCCGACCGAGCGCACGTCGGTCTCGCTGAGCTTGAGCTGCGTCGCCTCCGGTTTGAAGGTGAAATAGACCTCGAAGCGGATCGGCCCGCGCTTGCGGAACGTGTGGCGCTTGATGGCGACATTCTGCGCCCCGGCGCGCGGGCGGCTGGCGATCTTCAGCGCATAGGAGGAGTCCATGCCGCCATGCGACCCGGCCTCCCAATGCGCCAGCGTCGACAGCATGGCGCTCGTGTGCTGGGCATAGCCCGGCAGCATCGCGTCGAGGTCGTCCTCGTAATTGCCGACAAGCTGCGACCAGCCGCAATGTCCGCGCGAGAAGTCGTCATGCGAGATGATGCGGGGCAGGGGATCGAAGCGGCTGAGATCGGGATTGGCCCGCAGCATCGCCAGACGGACCGCCTCCGCCAGATCTCCCGTTGCGCTGGATGAACTCACGACACGTCTCCCGTCATTGGACCCGGAGCCGTCGCACGGCGTCCCAGTCGATCTCGATTCCGAGGCCGGGCCCTGTCGGCACCGGGAACATCCCGTTCGTCTGGCGCTCGATGCCCGGCGCGGCGCCGGTGATCCACGTCTTGAACGGGCTGGCATCCGTCTCGCATTCCATGGCTTTCAGATTGGGCATGGCAGCCGCAAGCTGGATGCTGGCCGCCTCGCAGACGATGCCGGACATGCCGATATGCGGGGCGTATTTCACGTCATGCGCGGCGGCGAATTCCGCCATGCGGCGCGTCTCGGATATGCCGCCGGCCCGCGCCACGTCGGGCTGGAGATAGGCGAGCGTCCGGCTGGCCACGAGCCGCATCGCCTGGTCGAGCGTGTAATTGCTTTCGCCTGCGGCAAGCGGCGTGTCGCAGCGCCGCGCCAGCGCGCCATATCCGTCCTCGTCCTCGGGACGCAGCGGCTCTTCGAACCAGAAATAGCCATTGGCGGTGAGCGCGCGCCCGACCTCGATGGCTTCGTCAAGCGTATAGGCCCAGTTGGCATCGACGCAGAGATCCACGTCCTCGCCCGCGATCCGGCGCATCAGCTCGATCCGGCGGCAGGCATCGCGCACGGGATTGGCGATCTTGACCTTGATGCGCGGGAAACCCGCGGCGAGATAACGCTCGATCTCCCGCGTCATGAAGGCCTCGTCGCCCCAGTTCACCGACGCGGCATAGACCGGCACCTCGCTGCGGCCGACGCCGCCGAGCAGCCGGTGGATCGGCATGTTCGCGACCTTGCCCAGAATGTCCCACAAGGCGATGTCGACACCCGCAATCGCCTCGAACAGCACGCCGCCCGAGCGCCCCGACAGCGCGCGCCGCATCCGGTTCCACAGCGCCGTGATGTTGGTGGGGTTCTCGCCGACAAGCCGGGGCTTGAGCGAGCCTTCGATCAGCTCCGCATAGGCCTTGGGCGAGAAGCGGGCGAGCGCCTCGCCGACGCCGGTGATTCCGGCATTGGTGCGCACCTCGACAAGGCAGATCGAGACCTCGCTGTAGCGCCCCCAGGAGGTGATCGTCGGGTTCGGCAATGTCTGCGAGAGGGGATGGGCAATCACATCCGTGATGCGGATATCGGCCCCGCTTGCCGTGCTCTCGGTCACATCCGGCCCCGTCTGGTTGATTTCACGCCTCGAACAGGCGCAATCGCTAGCCGAAAACCTGGCTGCTTGGCAACTGAAAAACTTAGTTGCTAGGTTTGAAAGTGGCTGATATGCCTCTCCCAATTGACCGGGAAAGGCCATGATGACAGCTGCAGCCAGCCGCAAGCCGCTCTTCGACGTCCGCCCGCCCAGTCCGGCGCGGCTGGCGGATGCGGTATCTGACGCGATTGCGGCAGCTCTGTTCGACGGCCGCATCGCGCCCGGCGAGCCTCTTCCGCCCGAAGGCGAGATCGCGCGGGAGTTCGGCGTCTCGAAGCCGATTGCCCGCGAGGCCTTGCGGCAACTCACCTCGGCCGGCCTCGTCTTCACCCAGCAGGGCAAGGTCGCGCGGGCCAAGGCGCTGAACGGCGAATCGCTTGAGCGCATCTACGGCTATGCCGTCCGCTCCAGCCTGACGCGACTGCGTGAGGCCAACGAGATGCGCCGGCTGATCGAGACGGGCATTGCGCGCCTCGCCGCGCAGCGCCGCGAGAAGGCCGGCATGGCGGCCATGGAGCTCGCGCTCGGCGAGATGCGGTCGGGCCTCGGCGATCCGGCGGCCTTCACCGATGCCGACATCCTGTTTCATCTGGGCCTGGCCATGGCCACCGGCAATGCGATGATTCGGGTGCAGATGGAGGGCATGCGTTCGGTCCAGCGCGAGGTGTCCGAACTGTTTTCCCGCCGCGCCAACCGCACGCCAGCCGACTGGAGAGCCACGATCGAGCGGCATGCGGCCATCTATCGGGCCATCGAAGCGGGCGATGTCGCCCTCGCCGAAAGCTGCATAGGCCTCCATTACGACGCCGCCGACATCGCCTCGCTCGAGGTGGCCGAGCAGGTCGGGCCGGACCCGGCGCAAGCGGACGAGCCAGCACCTGGCGAGCCCGCCGCGGGGAAGGCGCCCGCATGAATCGCGATGCTGCGCCCCGCTTCCCCCGGCTTTTCTCCCTCGCGGGGCGGCGGGCGCTTGTCACCGGCGCAAGTTCGGGGATCGGGCGCGCGGTCGCCGTTGCGCTCCACGAGATGGGCGCGGATCTCGTCCTTCACCATTGGGGCGACGCGCGTGGAGCGCAGGACACCTCGCGACTGACGGGCGATGCTCCCGTCTTCGAGGCCGATTTCGTCGATCCCGATGCACCGGCCGCCCTGGCCGACGTGGTTCTGACGCAATGCGGGCCGGTCGACATCTTGATTGCCAATGCCGCCATCGAGCGCCGGGCGCCCTGGGCCGATGTTTCGGAGCGCCATGTCGGCGATCACGTCGCGGCGAATTTCCACTCCTTCGTCAGCCTGTCGCAAAAGCTTGTGCCGCCCATGGCGCAGCGCCAGTGGGGCCGGGTCGTGGCCATCGGCAGCGTGATGGCCCGGCGCCCTCGCGCCGAGACACTGGTCTATGCCGCGATGAAATCGGCCCAGCTCACAGCCTTGCGGGCCATTGCCCGCGATGTCGCCCCGATGGGCGTGACGATGAATGTCGTCTCGCCCGGCGCCATCGAGGTGGAGAAGAACGCCGCCCGCTATGCCGATCCGGAATTCCGCCGCGCCGTCGTGGCCAAGATCCCGGCCGGGAGGCAGGGCTTTCCGGAGGACGTGGCCGGCGTGGTTGCTTTCCTCTGCTCACAGGCCGCGTCCTATGTCACGGGTGCCGATATCCCGGTCGATGGCGGCTGGACCATCGGCGATCCGCCGGGAAGCCTGCCCGCCAGCCCAACCGTGACGCCTTCGGCGAATGCAGCCGGTGAGGGCCGGTAATGCCTCGCGCCGATGTCAGCGTCTTCCGCGATTGCCACAATGTGGTCGGCGAGGGGCCGCTCTGGGACGAGCGGCGCGGCTGCCTCTGGTGGGTCGATGTCGTTGGACAATTGCTGCTGCAGGCCATTCCGGGCCGCGCGGAGACAATGACCTGGACCCTCGATGAGCCCCCGGCCGCGCTTGCTCTCGACACGGCCGGCGACCTGCTGATCGCCTGCGGCCTCGAACTGCGCCGGTTCGATCCCGTTTCCGGTGCGCAGACTCTGCTCGCCCGTCATCCGCACCCCGTTCCCGGTACCCGCTTCAACGATGGCATCACCGACGCCCGTGGACGCTTCTGGATCGGCACGCTGCACGATGCGCGCGAGCCGGTTGGGGAGTTGCTGCGCTTCGAGGACGGGCATGGCCGTATTGTCGAGACCGGTTTGCGCACCCAGAACGGCTGCGCGATCTCGCCGGACGGTCTGACCTTCTATCTCGCCGATTCCCACCCCGACATCCGCACGATCTGGGCCTTTGACTTCGACGTCGAGACCGCAACGCTGACGAACCGGCGCGTCTTTCATCGCCCGGAGCGCGGGCGCCCGGACGGCGCCGCCGTCGATATCGACGGATGCTACTGGTTCGCGGCGGTGGATGGCGGCTGCATCGTGCAGCTCGATCCGCAGGGCCGCGAGATCCGCGCCATCGACCTGCCCGTCTCGCGTCCGACCAAGCCGGCCTTTGGCGGCGAGCGCATGGCGACGCTGTTCGTCACCTCGATGAGCGTCGGAACCGATCCCGGCCGGGAACCGCTGGCCGGCGCCGTCTTCGCCATCGATGCAGGTGCAAGTGGCTTCTCCCCTCCAGCCTTCGTGGCGGGAGGGGTGTGATGTTTGGAAACGGAAGACAAGACGATACCGGGAGGACAACATGAAGACTGCAAGAGCGCTTCTGACTGCCTCGATCCTGACGCTGGCGCTGGCTGCGCCCGCCGCAGCGACCGAGCTTCGCTTCACGATCTGGACAGGTAACGAGGCCCACCTGAAGATGCTCAACGGCTTCGCCGAGAGCTTCCGGGCCAAGAACCCCGGCGTGACCGTGAAGTTCGAGACCATTCCGCCCGCTGACTACACGCAGAAGCTCACCTTCCAGCTCGCGGGCGGCAATGTGCCGGATGCCGGCTGGCTGATGGAGGATGCGGCACCGACCTTCGCCAAGGCGGGCGTGCTCGAGGATCTCGCGCCAACACTCAACGCGCTGAAGGACTATGACCTCGCCGACCTCTCGAAGCCCGCAATGGGGCTCTGGACATCGGGCAGCAAGATCATCGGCGTCCCCTTCTCGACCTCGCCCTTCGTGATCTTCTTCAACAAGGACATGTTCGACAAGGCTGGTCTTGAAGACCCGCTGGCGCTCGCCGCCAAGGGCCAGTGGAACATGACCACCTTCCAGGACGTGGCGAAGAAGCTGACCGCCGCCAACGGCAAGTTCGGCTTTGAGTTCAAGGACGGGCAGGGCTACGATTCCCGCGTCATGCATGCGCTGATGCCGCCGATCCGCGCCTATGGCGGCGATGTCTGGACCGACGGCAAGTGCGGTTTTGACGCAGCCCCCGCCGTCGCTGCCATCAAGCAGCTCCACGAGATGGTCTACAAGGACAAGTCGATCGTTCCGCCCGGCGAGAAGGGCGATTACTTCTCCGGCAATGCGGCGATGACGATCAACCAGATCTCGCGCGCCTCCCTGATGCCCAAGGCGGGCTTCAAATGGGGCATCGCGCCGCTCCCGACGGGGCCGGGCGGTGAATCGCCCGTCATCGGCCAGGCCGGCATCGTGGTCTTTGCCGCAGGCAAGCAGAAGAAGCTGGCGGCGGAGTTCGTCGCCCACATGACCAACAAGGAGAACGTGGCCATTGCGGCGCAGTTCTTCCCCCCGGCCCGCAACAGCGTGCTGGCGAGCGACGCCTTCATCAATTCGAACAACCTGATCCCGCCGGCCCAGATGAAGGTCGTCGCCGACGCCATCGTCAAGGGCAAGGTCCTGCCGGCTCATGAGAAGAGCCCGCAGATCCTGGCGGCGATGAAGCCGCGGGTCGATGCCCTGTGGCGCCCGGACGCCAATGTCGAGACCGCACTGAAGGCGGTGTGCTCGGCCATCCAGTCGCAGCTCTGAGGGCAACGTCGTGGCGGGGAAGCAGGCAGAAGGCTCCATGGCGCGCGACGATGGCGCGCCATGGCTGACGCTGAAGATGCGGGAGGCGATGGAGGCCTGGCTCTTCCTGAGCCCGACGATCGCCGGCTTCCTGATCTTCTTCGCCGGGCCGCTCATCGCCGTCATCGGCTATTCGCTGACGGAATGGAACCTGCTGACCCAGCAGATGACCTATGTGGGCGTCGAGAACTATCGCGACGCCCTCTTCACCAATCCTGACTTCTGGCATGTGGCGCGCAATTCCGCGATCTTCGCGCTGGGCCTCGTCCCGCTGAACATGACGCTGGCGCTTATCCTTGCTCTGGCGCTGTCGCGGCGCTTTCCGGGCGTCGTCCTGTTCCGCACCGTGTTCTTCGCCCCGGTCGTCACCTCGGCGGCGGCCTGGGCGATCGTCTGGAAATTCCTGCTTCAGGGCGAGGCGGGCTTCGTCAACCAGATGCTTGAGATTGTCGGCATCGACGGGCCGAACTGGCTGCGCGATCCCGACTGGGCCATGGTCGCCGTCATCTTCACCCGCGTCATCAAGATGGTCGGGCTGAACATGATCCTCTACATCGCCGCCCTTCAGGCGATCCCGCGCGACTACGATGCCGCGGCCCGTCTTGAGGGCGCATCGGGCTGGCAGATCTTCCGCGAGATCACCTGGCCGCTGCTTGGCCCCACGACGCTCGTGATCATGGTCATCACGACGATCGGATCGTTCAAGGTCTTCGACCACATCTATCTGATGACGGGCGGCGGTCCCGAGAACGGCACGCTCGTGCTTGCCTTCTACATCTACGAGCAGGGCTTCAAGTTCTTCGATGTCGGCTATGCCTCGGCGCTCGCGATGATCATGTTCGTCATCGTCATGCTGCTGACCGTCGTGCAGCTGGTCCTGCGGCGGAGGGACACATGATCGCCTCGCTCACTCCCAGCCAGCTTCGGCTCATCAACCGCACCTGCTGGACGCTGGCGCTTGCCGTCGTCTCGATCCCCTTCGTCTTTCCGTTCCTGTGGATGCTGTCCTCGGGCTTCAAGAGTGCGGCGGAGATCTTCGGCGCGCCGAGCATCGTGCCGCGCGAATGGCAATGGCAGAACTATATCGAGGTCTTCACCTATCAGCCCTTCGCCCGGCAATATTTCAATTCGCTCTATGTCTCGCTGACGGTCACGGTCCTGACGCTCGTCATCGCCTCGCTGGCGGGCTACGCGCTGGCCCGGATGCGCTTTGCCGGAGCGGCGCTGGTCGGGCTGTTCCTCGTCTCGGCCCTGATGGTGCCCGAGGAGGTGACGATCATCCCCAACTTCTTCCTGATGAAGTGGCTGGGGGTGATGGACACGCACTGGCCCCTGATCCTGCTGCCGGTCTTCGGCCCGCACGGCATCGTGGCGACCTTCCTCATGCGGCAGTATTTCATGGCCCTGCCGAAGGAACTGGAGGAGGCCGGGCGCATGGACGGCCTGTCGCGCTTCGGGGTCTGGTGGCGCATTGCCGTGCCGATGTCGCGCCCCGCACTCGCGGCTGTGGCGATCATCACCTTCCTGCATTCCTGGAACCTGTTTCTCGAGCCGCTGATCTTCCTGTCCTCGCTCGAGAAATTCACGCTGCCGCTCGCCTTGTCCAATTTCACGGACCCCTACGGCATGCCGCTCTGGCATCTGCAGCTGGCCGCGACCAGCCTCGCCGTGCTGCCGATCCTGTGCGTCTATCTCATCGCGCAGCGGCAGATCATCGAGAGTTTCGCCCTGTCGGGCGTCAAGGGATAACGCACCGATGGCTGGCCTGACCCTCAGGAACATTCACAAGCGCTTCGGCCGGACCGAGGTGATCCGCGGCATCGATCTCGATGTGGCGGATGGCGAATTCGTGGTCTTCGTCGGCCCGTCCGGCTGCGGCAAGTCCACCCTGCTGCGCATGATCGCCGGTCTGGAGGACATCACGTCGGGCGAGTTCCGCATCGGCGGGCGGCTCATGAACGAGGTGCAGCCTGCAAAGCGCGGCGTGGCGATGGTCTTCCAGTCCTATGCGCTCTATCCGCATCTCAACGTGCGCGACAACATGGCCTTCGGCCTGAAGGTGCGCGGCGTCGAGGCGTCCGAGCGGATCAGGCGCGTGGAGGCGGCAGCCGCCACCCTCAAGCTCGGCGCCCTGCTCGACCGCCTGCCGCGCGAATTGTCGGGCGGCCAGCGCCAGCGTGTCGCCATCGGCCGCGCCATCGTCGGCGAGCCGCAGGTCTTCCTGTTCGACGAGCCCCTCTCCAATCTGGACGCGGAACTGCGCGTCCACATGCGCTCCGAGATCGCAAGCCTCCACCAGCGCCTCGGCAATACGATGATCTACGTCACCCACGACCAGATCGAGGCCATG
>JBIPLL010000268.1:0-4779 GCA_044368425.1 Beijerinckiaceae bacterium | reverse complement strand
CGCTGGCCGACCGGATCGTCGTGCTGCGGGACGGACGCGTGGAACAGGTCGGCACGCCGCGCGAGCTGTATGAATCGCCGCGGAACCTGTTCGTGGCGCAGTTCATCGGCAGTCCGAAGATGAACATCCTGCCGCTCGCCGACCTGCATCTGCCGGGTCATGCGGCCGCACCATCGGGTGCCGTCAAGGTCGGTCTGCGTCCCGAGGATCTCGCCATCGTGCCGGCGGGCGAAGGCATGATCGGCGGAACGGTGGCTTTGGCCGAGTATACGGGTGCCTCGACCCTGATCACGGTCGCGCTCGGGAGCGGTGAAAACTGCCTCGTCATTCATGAGGGCGAAGCGCCGGCTCTGGGGACAAGGGTCGGTGTGGCGCCGCACGCGCAGCTGCATTATTTCGACGAGGCCGGACTGGCCTGCCGGCACTGAGGCGGGCCTCTTGCCCGCCCCGGCCTTCAGTCTCAATGAAAATCCCGGCTCTTGGGCACCACCCTTGCGTCGCGCGGGTGGCGATTGCGCGGGGCGGGAGCGAGGTGGAGAGGCGCCGGAACGATATGGCGCTGATCGGAATGGCGCGGATCGCGGCCATTGCCGGGCATGCCCAGCGTCGCGCCTTCATCCGCTGGCGCAAGCGGGACGCGCAGGCCGTTGGGATGCGGCGCGGCGGCAGACGTCCGGTCCGGACCCGCACCTTCGATGTCCCATAGCCGTTCAAGCGCATCGGAGCGGTCGATGATGTGGCTCGCCATCAGGTGCACCACGCCCTCCGGGCTCCTCTGCACCCGGCCCTCGACCAGCATCAGGCGCGCAGCCATCACCGGCCGGCGCAGGGCCTCGAATTGCCGGGCCCAGAGCACGCAATTCACGATGCCGCTCTCATCCTCCAGCGTGATGAAGATGGCATTGCCCTTGCCGGGACGCTGGCGCACGAGCACGAGGCCCGCCATGCGGGTGAAGCGCCCGTCGGCCCGCACGGCCACCTGCGCGGCGCTGCAGACGCCCGCCCGCGTGAAGAGCGGCCGCAGGAGCGCCATCGGATGCGCCTTCAGCGACAGCCGCATCGTCTGGTAATCGGTGGCGACATGCTCGCCCAGCGCCATGTCGGGCAGGTTCGCCGCAGCTTCCGGACCCAGCTCGCGCGCACCCATGGCGGCAAAGAGCGGCAGGGGATCGTCGTCGGGCAGGCGCCGCACCTCCCAGAGCGCGGCACGCCGGTCGAGCCCGATCGAGCGGAAGGCATCGGCATCGGCGAGCGCACGCAGCGGCCGGCCATGCAGGCCCGCCCGGCTCGCCAGCGCCTCGATCGTGTCGAATGGCTCGTGCCGCGCCTGCACCAGACTCTGCGCCTGCGTCTCGTGAATGCCGTCGGCCTGCCGGAAGCCCAGCCGTAGCGCCAGCGGCACCCGCCGTTCCGGATGCCCATCGCGCGCAGGTTCCAGCACATTGTCCCAGAAGCTGTGATTGATATCGACGCTGCGCAGTTCGACGCCGTGCTCGGCCGCATCGCGCACGATCTGCGCGGGGGCGTAGAAGCCCATCGGCTGCGAATTGAGCAGGGCGGCGGCGAAGATGTCGGGATAATGGCATTTCAGCCAGGCCGAGATATAGACAAGCTTGGCGAAGGACGCGGCGTGGCTTTCGGGAAAGCCATAGGAGCCGAAGCCCCGGATCTGCTCGAAGCAGTTCTGCGCGAAATCCCTGTCATACCCGCGCGCCACCATGCGCTCGACCATCAGGCTCTCGAAGCGATGGATCGTGCCAACATGGCGGAAGGTCGCCATCGCCCGGCGCAACTGGTTGGCCTCCACGTCGGAAAACTCCGCCGCGACCATGGCAAGCTGCATCGCCTGTTCCTGGAACAGCGGCACGCCGAGCGTCTTGCCCAGCACGCCGTGCAATTCCCGCGGATCGTGCGGCGGGGCAGGCGAGGGGAACACCACCTCCTCCGCGCCCGAGCGCCGGCGCAGATAGGGATGGACCATGTTGCCCTGGATGGGACCGGGCCGCACGATCGCGACCTGAATGACGAGATCGTAGAATTCGCGCGGTTTCAGGCGCGGCAGCATGTTGATCTGCGCGCGGCTCTCGACCTGGAACACGCCGATGGAATCGCCGCGCCGCAGCATCGCATAGGTGGCCGGATCGTCGCGGGGGATGTCGGCGAGCCCGAGATCGAGCCCCTCATGATCCTTCAGGAGCTCGAAAGCCTTGCGGATGCAGGTGAGCATGCCCAGCGCGAGAATGTCGACCTTCATCAGGCCGAGCGCGTCGATGTCGTCCTTGTCCCATTCAATGAAGGTGCGCTCCGCCATGGCGGCATTGCCGATGGGCACGAGTTCGTCGAGCCGCCCGCGCGTCAGCACGAAGCCCCCCACATGCTGCGACAGATGGCGGGGAAAACCGATGAGACGCCTTGCGAAGCCGACCGCACGCGCAATCTGCGGATTGTCCGGGTCGAGCCCGGCCTGCTTCACCTGGTTGCGCGTGATGTCGGAGCCCCAGCTCCCCCATTGCGTGCCCGACAAGGCGGCGGTCGTGTCCTCCGACAGGCCGAGCGCCTTGCCGACCTCCCGGATCGCGCTCTTGGGGCGGTAATGGATCACGGTCGCGGCCAGCCCGGCCCGCTCGCGGCCATAGCGCGCATAGATGTGCTGGATGATCTCCTCGCGCCGCTCATGCTCGAAATCGACGTCGATATCGGGCGGCTCGCGGCGCTCCTCCGAGATGAATCGGGCAAAGAGCACATTGTGCTCCGCCGGATCGACGCAGGTGATGCCCAGCACGTAGCAGACGGCGGAATTCGCCGCCGAGCCGCGTCCCTGGCACAGGATGCCCATCTCGCGCGCCACCCGCACGATATCGTGGATCGTCAGGAAATAGCGCGCATAGGCGAGCTTGCCGATGAGCGCCAGTTCCTCGCGCAACAGGCGTTCCACCTTGGCCGGAATGCCTTGCGGGTAGCGCTCCGCCGCATGCCGAAAGGTCAGTTCCTCGAGCCAGCCCTGCGCCTCCTTGCCCGGCGGCACCGGCTCGTCGGGATAGTCATAGGTCAGTTCGCCCAGGTCGAAGCGGATGCGCGCCAGAAGCCGCGTCGTCTCCGCGATGGCCTGCGGGCAATCGGCGAAGAGGCGGGCCATTTCCAGCGGATGCTTGAGATGGCGCTCGGCATTGGCCTCGAGCAGGCGCCCGGCCGTCTCGACGGTGCAGCCCGTGCGGATGCAGGTCAGGATGTCCTGCAGGTCGCGCTGCGAGGGATCGGCATAGAGCACGTCATTGGTGGCGAGCAGCGGCACGCCGGCGCGCTGCCCGATCTCCATCAGGCCCGCAAGCCGCCTGCGGTCGTCGCCCCAGCGCGGCATCGTGGCACCGAGCCACAGCGCATCGCGCGCCGCCTCACCGATCCGGACAAGCAGCCTTGGCAGGGAGCGCGTGTCGCGTCCCGGCATCAGGACGAGCAGGAGGTCGTCCGTCTCGGCCTGCAGATCGTCGAACGTGAGATGGCAGTCGCCCTTGCGGGCGCGGCGATTGCCGAGCGTGAGCAGCCGGCACAGCCGGCCCCAGCCGGTGCGGTTCGCCGGATAGGCGACGATGTCGGGCGTCCCGTCGGCAAAGACGAGGCGCGCGCCCGTCACGAGACGGAAGGCCCGCGCCCGCGCCTGCACATGCACCCGCAGGGCCTCGCTCGCCGTATTGTCAGGCGGCATCTTTTTATCAGACGGGTCGACGGCCGGCGGCAAGGGCAGTCGCTGCGGCTCGAAATGGAACTCGCCCGGCCCCGAGCCGACGCGCCGGCACAGCGGCGGCAGATGCCCGCCCTCGCGCAGGTCCTTCAGCGCGGCCCAGGCCCGCACCACGCCCGCCACGCTGTTGCGGTCGGCGATGCCCAGCCCCGCATGGCCCAGAAGCAGGCTCCCCACCACGAGGTCGGGCGCGGCCGAGGCCCCGCGCAGGAACGAGAAGTTCGTCGCGCAGACGAGCTCGGCATAGCCGGGTGCGCCGGTCATGCGAACAGCCCATGCAGGAACCAGCGCGGGCGGGCATTCGAATCGTCGTAGAGCCCCTCGCGGAAGATCCAGAAGCGGTGCCCGTCCTGATCTTCCACCCGGTAATAATCGCGCGTGGCCGGCGGGCGATCCGTCCCTCCCGCCTCCACGCGCCACCATTCCGGCGCGATGCGCTCCGGCCCCTCGGCGCGCGTGACCTCGTGCAGCATGCGTCGCCAGCGAAAGCGCAGGGGCGGGGAGTCGGGCACCTCCGCCAGCACCTCGATGGGCTGGGGATGCTTGAACAGGTTGAGCGGACGGGCAGGCGGCTGGTCCGGTTCCGGGACCGGCGGCACGGGAGGCGGCGCGTCGGCGAGATAGGGCACCGTCCCGCTTGCGCGCACGGGATCGTGGGTGTCGCGCACGATGAAGCGCAGGACGCTCTCGCGTCCGAAGCGGGCGACGAGCCGGTCGACGAGGGTGGCCACCTCGTCCGCCTCGCCCGGCCGCAGGTCGCCCCCGTCAAGCGCGGGCTGGCTCTCGCCCAGCACCTCGCCGCGCAGCAGCGACAGCCGCACCGCATCGAAGCCGAAGCCCGGATCGAGCGGGTCGGCCAGAACCTCGATCCGCAGCCGGAACAGCCGCATCAGCACCTTCGCATCGCGCGTGGCCTGCGCCGTCTCGATCCCGATGCGCCGTACCAGCCCGTCGCTGCGGAAGAAGCTTGCCTCGAAGGCGCGCCCCCCCTCGCCACGCTGGCCAAGGCGGTTGGACACATCGGCGGCCAGTCGCTCGAG
>JBIPLL010000601.1:0-3141 GCA_044368425.1 Beijerinckiaceae bacterium | reverse complement strand
GGAGCATTTATGTATATAAATGCAAACTTGATTAAAAAATTGGGATATTTCGATGAAAATTATACAAATGCATTCGAACATATTGATTTTGCATATAATTTAATTCAAAAAAAAGTAGCTCCTCCGTTTTGGTATTTTCCAGATCTTTATAATAGTGAAGAATATCTAACGGAGATAGAAGGTAGTAGTCAGAATTCTTCCATAACAAATAAAGAAAAATATCAAGAAAATTGGAAAACTTCTGCAGAGTATTTTGTTAAAAAATGGGGATATTTTACAAGTGATGTAAAAGACGAAGGAAATAAAAATCTGTTGATATCTTTAATAAATTTACAAAACAGTTATAGTAGAAAAAAAATAATAAACAATTCTAAAAAACTTTCTATTATAATACCTTACAGAGATCGTAAACAAGCTTTAGATAAATTAATACCAACTCTTAAAAATTATGTTTCCAAACAAGTTGATAATTTCGATATTATTGTTGTGGAACAAAATGACAAAGAACTTTTTAATAAAGGTTTATTGAATAATCTAGCTTTTTTATTGAATAATAATTCAGACTATTATTGTTTCCATGATGTAGATTTAATTCCAGAAATTGCAGATTACTCATATCCAAAAACTCCAGTTCATATGAGTACTTTTTGTAGTCAATTTAATTATATACCAAATCCTGATGCTACCATGGGAGGTGTTATTGTTTTTACAAAAGAACATTTTAAAGCAACTAATGGATATCCAAATGATTATGTAGGATGGGGTTCTGAAGATAGAGTTTTGGGAAATAGAGTTATAAAAACAGGACTTAAAATATATACACATCCTTTCGGAAAATTTTATTCAGTTCCTCATATTTCTAGACTTGAAAATAAAGAAGAATACGAAGCTCACTACATAAACGGACAAAAAAGAGAAGATGAAAAATCTGGAAAAACTGATATGTGGAAAAATGGATTATCAACGATAAATTTAAAAGAATATGCTATAGAAGAAATTTTAAAATCTGATTATAAGCATATAAAAATAAAGAAAAATGGCTAATATTCTTTTTTACGAAAATCAATTTACTATAGCAGGTACTACTAGAGCACTTTTGGATTATGCCAATGCAAATCAAAAATATCTAGGAAATAAATCTTTTTTAGCATTTAATAAAAAGGTAGATTCTTCCTTTGAACCCCACTGGTCACAATCAAATTTTAAACAAACAGTAGATGATTCTTTTAATGCTGTAGAAAAAACATTTCCTACTAAATTAGGAGAAAATTTAGAAAATTTAGAAAGTTATATAAAAGAAAATAACATAGAATATGTATATCAAATAAAATCGGGCGAACCAGATGGATATCTTTTTAAAAATGCAAAAAACTTAATACACGCTGTATTTCCCCAACATCCAAACAATAAACACGGAGAAAAATATGCATTTGTGTCTCAATGGTTATCTGAACATTGTTCAAACGGAGAAATACCATACGTTCCCCATATGGTAAAAACCCCAAAATATGATTTAGAAGAATTAAAAATAGAATTTAGAAAAAAACATAACATACCATTAGATGCCAAAGTATTCGGTAGATTGGGAAGTTATAATGAATTTAATATAGAATTTGTACACGAAGCTATTAAACAAGTTTTAAACAAAGATAAGAACATATATTTTATCTTTTGTAACACAAAAGGGTTTTATGAACATCCAAATATAAGTTACTTTTATCCAGTATTTGACAATAAAGAAAAATACTCATTTATATCCGCATGTGATGCTATGATACATGCAAGAAAAAGAGGAGAAACTTTCGGAATATCAATAGCAGAATATTCATCTTGCAATAAACCCATTTTTACATGGTCTGATTCCGATGAAAAAGCACATTTGCAAATGTTGGGAAATAAAGCTATAATTTATAAAGACCAAAAAGATTTAGAAGATTTAATGTTAAATTATAAAATATCAAAAAATGTTGATTACAATTCATACAGAGAATTTTCTCCAGAAAATGTAATTAATAAATTTGAAAATATTTTTTTAAAATGAATAAAAAATTATCAATATTAACAGCAACTTTAAACTCAAGAGCCGAAATTTTTAAAAATTTGGCTAGAGTTTTAAAAGCACAATCTAATTCAGATGTGGAAATGTTGGCAAATTGTGATAATGGAGAAAAATCTATAGGACAAAAAAGGAATGAATTATTAGAATCCTCAAAAGGAGAATATGTAGTTTTTGTAGATGATGATGACATGGTTTCTCCCTTTTACGTTTTTGGTATACTTCAAGCAATACAATCAAAACCAGATTGTTGTGGTTTAGAAGGTATTATTACACAAAGAAATATAGGCCCTAAAAAATTCGTACATTCTTTAAAATATGAAGATTGGTTTGAAAAAGACGATATTTATTATCGTTGTCCAAATCATCTTAATCCTATTAAAAGAGAAATTGCATTAGATGCAAAATTTCCAGACAAATCTTGGCAAGAAGATAAAGATTTTTCTGAAAGATTAAAAGGAAAATTAAAAACAGAAGTTTATATATCAGGACCTATATATTATTACTATCCTTCAATGGGCTAAATTATGCACGAAAATCTTAAAATATTAATAAAATTTCCAACAAGAGGAAGACCCGAAAAGTTTTTTGATGTATTGAACAAATATATCAAAATGGCAAATAATCCTTCAAAAATAGCTTTTTTAATATCTGCTGATGAAGATGATCCTACAATGAATAATGCTGATGTAAAAGCAGCTTTAGATCATTACTCAAAAAATATTAAACTTGTTTATTTTTTCGGTAATAGCAAAACAAAAATGCAAGCCATAAACGCTGACATGGAAAAAGTTTCTGGTTGGGATATACTTCTTTTGGCTTCTGATGATATGATTCCTATAGTAAAAGGATATGACGATATTATCAGAATAGATATGAATGAATACTTCAGAGATATGGATGGTGTTTTGTGGTACAGTGATGGTGGACAAAACAACATCAATACTTTATGTATTCTAGGTAAAAAATACTACAACAGATTTGGTTATATATATCATCCGGATTATATTAGTCTTTGGTGTGACAACGAATTTACAGATGTTTCCGTGCAATTGAAAAAAGTTTATAGATCAGACAAAGTTATT
>JBIPLL010000630.1:0-3141 GCA_044368425.1 Beijerinckiaceae bacterium | reverse complement strand
TCCCTGTAATCAACGCCCTCTATTGCATTTGTCGTCTTGAGTCTTTCTTCAACAAGCGGCTTAAGAAGATCCCGCAGGGCGGCCCTTCCCTGTGCTCCCTGCCTACTGTACCGATCCAGATCCTTCATTGGAATCCCATATATCTGGGAAATTGCCTTCTTCTTCATCCGCCCATCAGCAAGAGGAGTCAAGAAGTCAAGTGTCTTGGCGACCTGTCTTTCGCGTTCTTCCGGTGACGCCGTATCCCACTTAAAAGGCTTTTGCGGTGGCGTGAAGTCTTTCCATAGCCTCACGCGATCCCACTCTTTGCCCTTGGCGGTAGTTGCCGTCATGATCTCCATGTCGCCAACTTGTCCGGAGGCGCTCTGTCTAACCATCGTCCCAATACGCGACACGATGAAGGCTGTCCTGTCATTGCGTTCTGCTTCGGTGCGTCCAGATCCCTGAATGACGAATGCGTCTTCAGCGCGTGACTCACCGTCCCTGGTCTTGATTTTGGATATTTCTGGCATGAAGCGTGCTTCGCTGGCTGTTATTACGCCGTCATCAATGAGTTTTTGAACTGCACGTTGAATATCATCGTGATATTGGCCGACACCGCCTTGTGTATTACGTTGTTTATCCTGCTTGGCGCCTGCAGCGCCACCTCCACTTATGAACACACGGCCGTTCCATGCGTCGTCTTCCGAGAAGTCAAGTGTGTAATAAACTCGTTTAGTATCAGCGCTCAATGGATCTGGGATTATGTTGTAGCGCGCCTCGCGACTCTTTGACTGATCTCCCGTTCCTTGGCCTTGGCCTTTTCCTGTTCGTGCGGCAATTTTTGCCAAGTCTGCACCAGCGAGATTGTCGCCGTTCCTTTCTGGGTGATCAACCAGATCAGTAAGTCGCAGTTCTTTTCTTGACTTTATGAATTGAATTGGAAGTGGCGCACCTTCAAGTGGTGTGTCTGTCCTTGTTTCTTGGAACATTTTTAGCCATGTGCTTGCGCTGAATGGTTTATCTTCGCCGGCAATTGGCTTTGTTACGAGATTCAATAGTGCACGCAGTGGTCCATGCTGAGACGAATTTGTCATGCCTTTAATCTTGTCCCACTCCCACTCATCTCCGATTAGCGATGATGGCTCTGGCTTTGTCCACTTTGATTTGTCTTGCTGCTGAACGTACTGAACATGACGAAGTAGATCAACCATTTCTTTCCATCTACTTGCCGGAATGACAACAGCCGTTGGCTTTCCACCAACACGAGAACGTTGACCCGCAGGGCTGAGCGCAAACTGAATAGCAGCGTCAATAATCCCAGCATTCGTTGCTGTAAGAATTGCATCAACATCATCGTCCGGGCCGATGAATGTTCCCTGTGCCCTAGTAGTAAGCATGTCGCGGAATTCTCTTGCGGCATTCTCAAATGCAGTTTTGTCCCTACTCCGCAATTCAGTTAACTTGTAGAGACCATCGGAATCTTTCTTGATGCCAAGTTCTGGACGGGCAGCCGCAAGTTCCGCAAGTTCAGTCTGGAATACGTGTTGAATATGCGACACACGCTCTTGGAGCTTGTCTTCTCCACCAATTCCCTCAAATGTAAATAGTTTTTTAATGAGGTCATCGGCCCTACCGACAACGTGTGCAAATGTGCGTTCGCCCTTGGTATCAAGGTCATCCAAGTTCCCTTGCGCCAGAATTATGTTTGCCATGTGAGCAATCAGTGGCCCGTAGCGGAATGACTCAGTAAGCGCCAATCCGTAATCTGCATCCGTGGCAGACAACACGTCCATTGCTCCACGCCAAGCCATGATTGCTTGTCGCGGGTCTCCCACCATAACGAGAGGGACCTCATCGGCATTATCCTGCAGCACCCTGAGCATGACTTCGTTCATGTCTTGGGCTTCGTCAATCATTGTTAGCGCTGCGGGGTCCTTTGGGTCTGCTCCATATGGCTTGGCAACGGTCATTGTCCACTGACCATTTGGCGAACGATTTGCGCTGATTACCACATATCCAGTGAAATCTTTGGCTTTCTTTCCATCAAGGTCACCTGGCTCAATTACGAGCGAGGCCATCGCTTCTGCAATCTTGAAATCGTCAATTTTTCCATTGAATATTCTCTTTGCTTCTTCTTCTGCGCGCTTTAGGAGCCCTGATGCTTGCGGAACACGCACCTGCTCCTTGCTTGCATGCTGAATCATGCCGGGGCTTGACTTGAGCGACGGGCGTGTTAGTGCCCATAGTTTCTCAACAGCGCCTTGGTGTGGGAGTAGCGAACTATTATCATCGCGCATGTCGTCCCAGAGTTTTTTGATCGCATCAACAGCAAGTTGGCTGATTTCGGGGTACGAGATATCATCGGCGGCAACAGTAATTCCATTGTTGATTTTGTACTGAAGTTGTTCTTCCTGCACTTTTGTATTCATGAAGTGCTTAGCCGAGGGCTCATCGTCGCCGCTCAGCAGGAAGTTGCTGAGTGCGCGAAACAGAACTGACCCCAACTGAGAGTTGGTCAAGAGATAACGCTGTCCATTTACTGTCTGTGCAAATGGGTTCTCTGCATCCGGTATTTGTTCTCCTGCGCGAAGTCTTGTTGCGATTTCTTCTGCACGCTTCTCTAGATCAAGATATTTATCAACGCTGATTCCGTTGGTAACCATCTTGTACCCAAGTTCTCTCCAACCTGGATTCATTCCGTCAAACTCAACTTCATTACCCTGTGCGTCTACAAAGGTGACTTTTTTTGGACCAGCCTTTGACTTTGGGTGCTTGCGCTTCTTGAGCATGCCGAGCGCAATTTTCTTGCGCATTCCGCGACCGTATAGTTCGTCGCCGATGCCCCTCCTAAGACCCCACCACGCAAGTTTTTGAAGCGTGGAGGCGGCAGTGTTCTCCGGGAACTCAACATCGGCGTCCTCTTCGTTCTTCTTGCCGAACACGATGTAAAAGCCCTTGAGTTTCTTTGCTTCGCTTTGGAGCGACTTTATGACTGTTGAAAATTCATCGTCGCTGAGATTGGCGAGTTTGGTCTTTCCGGAAATCTTGGCATCTTTGATTGCCTTCTTGATCATCTCCGGATAAAACTTGTCAAGATAGTCTTTTTTATCTGCTATTGCCTTGTCTTTGGCATCGCCCTTCAGTCGATCAAATATTCCA
>JBIPLL010000026.1:0-12958 GCA_044368425.1 Beijerinckiaceae bacterium | reverse complement strand
CCAGCTCGTCCAGCGTATCGATCCGGCATATCACCGGCACCATGACCTTGCGACCGTCGGCATGGGTGATCTCGATCTCCATCTTCTGGCGCGGCTTGACGTCCGCCAGACCGCGGATCGCGACCGTCTCGTCGCCCTTGAGGCCCAGCGTCCGCCAGGAGGTGGCCGCATCGGCAAAGACGAATGGCACGACGCCCATGCCCACGAGATTCGAGCGGTGGATGCGCTCGAAGCTCTGGGCCACGACCGCACGCACGCCCAGCAGGCTCGTGCCCTTGGCCGCCCAGTCGCGCGAGGAGCCATTGCCGTATTCGATGCCCGCGAAGATCACGAGCGGAACGTTTTCCGCCTGGTAGCGCATCGCGGCGTCGTAGATCGGCAGCTGCTCGGTGGAGGGGTAGTGGATCGTGATCCCGCCTTCGGGTGTGTTGCCGTCCTTGTCGCGGACGATGAAGTTCTTGATGCGGATATTGGCGAAGGTGCCGCGCATCATTACTTCATGGTTGCCGCGCCGCGTGCCGTACTGGTTGAAGTCAGCAACCGCGACGCCGTGGTCCATCAGGTACTTGCCGGCGGGGCTCGCCGCCTTGATCGAACCGGCCGGGGAGATGTGGTCGGTCGTGATCTTGTCGCCGAACAGGCCCAGGATGCGCGCGCCCTGGATGTCGGTGACCTGCGGCGGCGCCTTGGATATGCCGACGAAATAGGGCGGGTTCTGTACATAGGTCGACTTGCCGTCCCAGACATAGGTCTGGCCGACCGGTGCCTGAACGCCCTTCCAGTTGGCATCGCCCGAGAAGACGTCGGCATAGCGCGACCGGAAGATGTCGCGCGTGACGTTCTTCGCGATGAACTCCTGGATCTCCTTGTTGGAGGGCCAGATGTCCTTCAGATAGACGGGCTTGCCGTCCTTGCCGGTGCCGATCGGGTCCTTGCGCAGGTTGACGAGCATCGAGCCTGCCAGAGCATAGGCAACAACCAGCGGGGGCGAGGCGAGGTAATTGGCCTGCACGTCCGGCGAGACGCGACCCTCGAAGTTGCGGTTGCCCGAGAGCACGGCCGCGGCCACGAGGCCCTTCTCGTTGATCGTGCGCGAGATCTCCGTGGGCAGCGGACCGGAATTGCCGATGCAGGTTGTGCAGCCGAAGCCGACGAGGTTGAAGCCCAGCTTGTCGAGATCGTCCTGCAGGCCGGCGCGGGACAGATATTCCGCCACGACCTGCGATCCGGGCGCCAGCGAGGTCTTGACCCACGGCTTGACGCTCAGGCCCTTTGCCACCGCATTGCGGGCGAGCAGGCCCGCGCCGATCAGCACCGAGGGGTTCGACGTGTTGGTGCATGAGGTGATCGCCGCGATCACGACGTCGCCATGGCCGAGGTCGAAGTTCTTGCCGGCGACCTCATGGCGCGCGCGGGCGCCGCGCGTCTTCTTGTACTCGTTGGCCAGCGCGTCCTTGAAGCCGGCCTTGACGTCCTGAAGCGCGACGCGACCCTCGGGGCGCTTGGGACCGGCGAGCGAGGGCTGCACCGTGCGCAGGTCGAGCTCGAGCGTGTCGGTGAAGACCGGATCGGGCGTGATGCGCTTGCGGAAGAGGCCCTGCACCTTCGCATATTTCTCGACAAGCGCGATGCGATCGGCTTCGCGGCCCGACATGTTGAGATAAGCGAGCGTCTCCTGATCAACCGGGAAGAAGCCGCAGGTCGCGCCATATTCCGGCGCCATGTTGGCGATGGTGGCGCGGTCGGCCAGCGTCAGGTTGTTGAGGCCGGGGCCGTAGAACTCCACGAACTTGCCGACGACGCCCTTGCGACGCAGCATCTGCGTGACGGTGAGCACGAGGTCGGTCGCGGTGATGCCTTCCTTGAGCTTGCCGGTCAGCTTGAAGCCGATGACTTCCGGCAGAAGCATGGATTGCGGCTGGCCGAGCATGGCGGCCTCCGCCTCGATGCCGCCCACGCCCCAGCCCAGGACCGCGAGGCCGTTGACCATCGTCGTGTGCGAATCGGTGCCGACCAGCGTGTCGGGATAGGCGACCTCGTAGGTTGCCTTGCTGCGGCCCTTGCGCTCGGTGCGCGTCCAGACCGTCTTGGCGAGATATTCCAGATTGACCTGATGGCAGATGCCCGTGCCGGGGGGCACGACCGAGAAGTTCTCGAATGCCTGCTGGCCCCACTTCAGGAAGCGGTAGCGCTCGCCGTTGCGCTCATATTCGAGCTCGACATTGCGGTCATAGGCCTTGGGCGTGCCGAATTCGTCGACGATGACCGAATGGTCGATGACGAGATCGACGGGCACGAGCGGGTTGATCTTCTCCGGCTTGCCGCCAAGCTTGCGCATGGCGTCGCGCATCGCGGCCAGATCGACCACCGCCGGAACGCCGGTGAAGTCCTGCATCAGGACTCGGGCCGGGCGGAAGGCAATTTCCTTCTCCGACTTGCCGCGATTAATGAGCCAGTCCTTGACGGCCACGATGTCGGCGGCAGTCACGGTGCGCCCGTCCTCGTGGCGGAGCAGGTTCTCAAGCAGCACCTTCATGGAAAAGGGAAGCTGCGAGATGCCCTCAAGGCCGTTCTTCTCGGCTGCGGGCAGGGAGTAATAGACGTATTTCTTGCCGTTGACGTTGAGCGTCTTGCGGCACTTGAAGCTGTCGAGCGAGGTCATCGGCGTTTCCCTTCGGGGCGTGGTCACAGACACCGGGATTGGACCGGCAAGCTGAAGCCTGTGAGCCTGGCCGGGAACGGATCATCCCGGACAGGCTCGGAGCGCATTGCGCACGCCGCCCCGGGAGCGCCCGAGATTCCCCGCGCGGAAGAGCGCGCGGCGTAGCCGCTGGCTCTATAGTGAATTTCGTGGGCTTGCGCTACACGCACTATAGTCTTTCCAGACTGCGCCGGATGCGGGCCTGCCCGGCATCCCCTGCCGGTCCGGTCGAATCGCGTCAGTCTCCGTCCAAGGGTCCGCCTTGCGCCTTTCAGTCACCGATCTGGGCTGCCGTCGCGGCGACCGCCAGATCTTCTCCGACCTGTCCTTCACCGTCGAGCCCGGGGAACTCGTGGCCATCACGGGCCGCAACGGTGCGGGCAAGTCCAGCCTCCTGACGATGCTCGCGGGGCGGCTGCGCCCGTCGCATGGCCGTATCGGCATCGATCCCGACGATGGCGAGCCCGTGGCGGAGCGGATGCATCTCGTCGCCCATCGCGACGGACTGAAAACGGCGCTGACGGCACGCGAAAATCTCGAGGTTCTGGCTGCACTTCTGTCAGGCCCGGGCGCATGGGGCGAGGCGCTGCCTGCCGAGGCGGCGCTGGAGCGGCTTGGCATGATCCGGGCGCTCGATCTCCCCGTGGGCTATCTGTCGGCCGGGCAGCGCAGGCGCGTGGCGCTCGCGCGGCTCTTCGTGGCGCCGCGCCCGGTCTGGCTCCTGGACGAGCCGACCTCGGCGCTCGACACCGCCTCGCAGGCGCGGCTGGCGGATCTGATCGTCGCTCATATGAAGCAGGGCGGCAGCGTGATCGCGGCCACGCATCTGCCGCTCGGCGTGGAGGGCGCACGCGAGGTGCGCATCGGCGCATGAGCGGGCACGGCGCGAGAGGCGCGAATCAGTCTTCGCCAGGCAGCGCGTTCCTTGCGCTGTTGCGCCGAGACCTGCGGCTTGCGGCGCGCGTCGGAGGCGGGGGCGGGCTGTCGCTGGTCTTCTACCTCATCATCCTGACGCTGGTGCCGTTCGCGCTTGGTCCCGACCTCAACCTGCTCGCCCGCATCGGCCCTGCCATCCTGTGGCTTGCGGCCGTGCTGGCAACGCTGATCGGGCTCGACCGGCTGTTCCAGGCCGACGAGGAGGACGGCTCGCTCGACATCATGGCCATGAGCAGCCTGCCGCTCGAGGGCGTCGTTCTGGCCAAGGGGCTCGCCCACTGGCTGACAACGGGCCTGCCGCTCGTCATCGCCTCGCCGGTCTTCGGACTCCTCGTGGCGCTGACGCCCGAGGGCATGCTGGCCATGGCCGCGACATTGCTGGCCGGCACGCCCGCGCTCACCTTCATCGGGGCCATCGGAGCCGCGCTCACGGCCAGCATGCGGCGCGGCGGGCTGATCCTCGCCATTCTCGTGGCCCCGCTGATGGTGCCGACGCTGATCTTTGGCGTGTCGGCCGCCAACAGCGCGCTGGGCGGCACGATCCCGTTCCTGACGCCGTTCCTGATCCTGTGCGCCCTGTCTCTGGGGTCGATTGTCGTGGCCGTCTTTGCCGGTGCGGCGGCGCTGCGGCATCCCGATTGAAGGGCCATACCTCCGATGGAATTGACGCAGGGCAATTGCGGCCCCGGCCTCGCATCGCTACATCGTGAGGCATGACGACGGCTGCCGCCCCCGCACCACGCCAGCCTACCGGCTGGATGGCACTCGCGAACCCGACCCGCTTCCTGCGGCTGGCGGGGAGAGTCCTGCCATGGCTGACGGCCCTCGCGGTCATCGTGACGCTTGTTGGCCTCTATGCCGCCTTTGTCATCGCGCCCGAGGATTACCAGCAGGGCGAGACGATCCGCATCATGTTCATCCATGTGCCGGCGGCTTGGCTGGGGTTGTTCCTTTATTCGATGATGGCGGCCTCCGCCATCGGCACGCTTGTCTGGCGCCATCCTCTCGCGGACGTGGCGCAGAAGTCGGCCGCGCCGATCGGGGCTGCCTTCACGCTGCTCTGCCTCATCACCGGCGCGCTCTGGGGCAAGCCGATGTGGGGCACCTACTGGGTCTGGGATGCGCGGCTCACATCGGTACTCGTGCTCTTCCTGATCTATTGCGGCATCATGGCCCTGTGGGCCGCCATCGAGGATCCGGCACGCGCTGCGCGGACGGTCGCGATCCTGACGCTGGTCGGCTTCATCAATATCCCGATTGTCAAGTTCTCGGTCGACTGGTGGAACACGCTGCATCAGCCGGCCTCGGTCTTCCGCATGGACGGGCCGACCATCCATCCGACCATGCTCTGGCCGCTGCTGGTGACGGCTGCGGGCCTCTCCCTTGGCGCCATCACGCTGCATCTGGCCGGCATGCGCACCGAGATCCTCAAGCGGCGCCTGCGTACGCTGACGATCCTTGAGGCGGAGCAGATGGAGCGGGGTTCCTGACATGCTGGCGGCCCTGAGCGACGCATTTTTCGGCCGGCATGGCGGCTTCATCCTCGCCTCCTACCTGGCGGCTCTGGCGATCATCCTCATCCTCGTGCTGAACGCCGTCCTGTCGCATCGACGCGTGAAGGCGCGGCTCGACGAGGTCGAGGCGCGGGGAACCCGGCGCCGCTCGGCGCGGACGGAGCGCGGGGCATGAGCGACGACGCGTCCCGGATCGAAGGCGACGGCGCGGCGGCGACCGGCCTGCGGCGTGCCTTCTTCCTCGTGCCGCTGGCGCTGTTCCTGGCGCTGTCTGCCCTGTTCTTCGTGCGGCTCTTTGCCGGCGATCCATCCAAGCTGCCCTCCGCCCTGATCGGGCGCCCCGCGCCGGTCAAGGAGATGCCGGCGCTCGCCGGCCTTGTGCGCGACGGCTTGCCTGTGCCGGGGCTTTCGGCGGCGCTCCTGACCACCGGTCAGCCGACCATCGTCAATGTCTGGGCGTCGTGGTGCGCGCCCTGCCGGCAGGAGCATCCGCTGCTGATGGATCTTGCGGCTGAACCGGGCGTGCGGGTGGTTGGTATCAACTACAAGGACCATCCCGACAATGCGCGGCGCTTTCTCGGCGCGCTGGGCAATCCGTTCATCGCGGTCGGCGTGGACGATAGCGGACGCAACGCCATCGAATGGGGCGTCTATGGCGTGCCCGAGACCTTCATTCTCGATGGAAACGGCGTGATCCGGCACAAGCATGTCGGGCCGCTGACGCCCGAGAACATGCCCGCCTTCCGCGCCGCTCTCGCGGCAGCGCGCTGATGGCGCCTGAGCCGCCCGGGCCGGACCTGCAAAACGCCCTGCCGGGGCGCCATGGCCCTCTTGGTCGCGGGGACAGCATCGCGGTACGTCTGCTGCGCCAGGCGGATGTCGATGCCGAGCGGCTGGCGGCGCTGACCCGCATTGCAGCCGCGCTGCTCCTGTTCGCCCTCGTCGAATTCATCATTCTGGAACAGGTTCCGCAGGCTCTGGCGAATACGCGGAGCCACGTGCTGACGGCTCGGCTGTTTCTCGGCGCCTTGCTGGGCCTGGGCATCCTGTCATATTTCGCCGCCCGCCTGGCCTGGGGCAGGACATGGCGGCCTTATGTGATGCTGAGCGCCGACGCGGTGCTGATCCTCACCAATCTCTGGTACTCGCTGACGCTGGACGGGCTGCCGGGCTCCCTCTTCCCGGCCATGCCCATCATCTGGGCCATTCCGCTCGCCTTCGGAATGGCCTCGATCCATTACCGTCCTGTCCTGCAACTCTATGTCGCGGCACTCTATCTGTCGGGCGTGCCTTTCGTGGTCTGGCTGGCGGGCCATGTCGAGCCGGCCGAGCGGCTGGAGGCTCTGGCGCGCACGGGGCCGATGTTCGGCTGGCCGCCCAACTCGGTGCGCTGGGTCATGCTCCTCGCCACTGCGGGGGCTTTGGTGCTGGCGACATGGCGCGGGCGCTCGTTGCTTGAACGGGCGGTGAAGGAGACCGTGCGCCGGGCCGCCTTTTCACGGTTCCTGCCGGCAGAGATGGCTGAAACCCTCACCGTGCCCGCGCGCAGCGACCTGCGCGACGGCCGCCGCCAGCAGGCGGCAATCGTGTTTGTCGATATCCGCGACTTCACGAGCCGGTCCGAAGAACTCGATCCGGCCCGCATCTCGATCTTCATCTCGTCGTTCCGGCGGCGAGTCTCGCAGGCGGCGCGTGCCAATGGCGGCGTTGTCGACAAGTTCGTGGGCGATGGTGCGCTCGTCGTGTTCGGCCTGCCCGAGCCGGCCAATGACGATGCTGCCCGGGCGCTGGCCTTCTGCTCCGATCTTGCGGCGCGCGTGGCGCGCTGGAATGCCAAGCGCGCCTTCGATCCGCCGGTCCGTATCGGCATCGGCGCGCATTACGGCGAAGTCTATTGCGGGTTGATCGGTGATCAGTCGCGGCTCGAATTCACGGTGCTGGGCGATACGGTCAATGTCGCGGCGCGGCTGGAGCAGGCGACCAAGACTGTCGGTCGCGACCGGCTGGTCTCCGAGGCGCTGCTGCTTTCGGCCGGATGCCTCGACGAATGGGAGCAGGTGGCGCACGAGCCGCTGCGCGGTCGGCAGGGATATCTGCGGGTCTTCGCGCCGCGTGAGCAGAAGGAGGCTCAGGCTTCGTTTTCGGCCGATGGCTTGCCCTCTTCCGGCGCGGCGCTGCGCTCGTAGCGCATCAGGAGCGGTGTCTGGGCGAGCGCGAAGGCGATCGTGATCGGCATGATGCCGAAAACCTTGAAATTCACCCAGGTATCGGTCGAGAAGTTGCGCCAGACGATCTCGTTGATCGCTGCCAGCACGAAGAAGAACAGGCCCCAGCGGAACGTAAGCTTGCGCCAGCCCTCGTCCGTCAGCTGGAAGACGGTATCGAGCACATAGGTGAGCAGGGATTTGCCAAAGAGCAGTCCGCCCAGCAGGACGCATCCGAACAATGTGTTGACGATTGTGGGCTTGAGCTTGATGAACAGTTCGTCGTTCAGCCAGATCGTCAGGCCGCCAAAGACGATGACCACGACCGCCGATACAAGCGGCATGACCGGTATCTGGCGGACCCACGCATAGGTCACGGCAAGCGACACGATGGTCGCGACCATGAACACGCCGGTCGCCAGGAAGATGCGCTGTGTCTCGGCTACGGCAAAGAAACGCTCGCCATAGCTGTTTGTCAGGAAGAACAGGACGAGCGGGCCCATCTCGAGCGCCAGCTTGACGAGCGGCGGCAGATGGCGCGCCTTGGCATCACGGGCATTATCCGGGGTGGGCATTGTCACGGCGTCTCGTCCAATCCTGGCTGCGCCGTCGCGGTTCAGCTCGCAGGGCGCAGCTTGCGATAGGCCGACTTCGCCATGCCGCGCAAGCGCCTGCGTGCTGCCTCGTGCATCGATCCCATCAAGGTGAACGTACCGGGCTTTGCCGTCGCGATCATCCAGTCGCCGACGGGCATGCGGTCGCGCCAGAGAGCGTCGATCATCGGATGATCCGGAATGGCACAGGAATCGGTGACGACAATCCCGTTTCGTGTCAGCTGGTGGCGGGTGATGTCGAGGACAAGCTGCACGCCCGGCGAAAAGCGGGCATAGGTCTCGTCATAGGAAATCTTCCAGAGCCAGCTGCGATCGCCGCTCTCCATGAGCAGGGCTGCCGCGATCACCTTGTTGTCGAGCCACATCAGGACCACCCGCATGCGGCCATTGCGCGCAAGGCCACGCGACAGGGCGCGTACGAAGGATGAGGTTCGCGTATCCGACAGCAACGCCGTCTGCTCGCGGCCCTTCCAGCCGGAGGCCTCGAGCGCGAGGAAAAGCTCGATCCCGTCGCGCACGGCGCGCGGCTCGGTCCGGTGCTCGACGCTGATCATGCCCAGTTCGGCAAGCCGGCGCTGCTGACGGCGCAGTTCCTTGAGCTTGCGCGGGTTGATCGCGTCCTCGGCCTCTGCCCAGGAGCGATGGTTCAGGACGGCACGATGGTGGCCCTCGAAACGTCGGATCGACAGGCCGCGCGTGACGGCGACATCGCGCAGGATCGTCGCGAACGGGCCGTCCTCGTCGAGCTTGCACAGATGAAGACCGCCGAAATGCGGCCCGCGCTTGCCGAGCCAGTCCAGCAGGGCGCCCAGCGTCGCCCGCGCGCGGCGGGCATCGACCAAAGGCGTTCCAAGCGGCGCAAAGGCCGAGCGCCAGCCGCGCACCTGTCCCGGCATGAGACTGAGGCGCGGCCACAGAACCGGGAAGAGGCCGAGCAGGGCATTGTCGGGCCAGCGGTGGTCGACGTCCTCCTCGTTCCGGCCGCTGCCATCGGTCGCCCAGACGAGGAGGAAGGCCAGCTGGCGGTCGGCGGCGATGTGGAGCGCCGCGCTCTCGCAGAAGCTTGGATCGCAGAAAACGTTCGGTTCGATGGCGCGTTCGACGAGGTTTTGCCAGGCGAGCCGCACCACGCCCATGTCGCGCAGGCTGCGCCATTCCACGCGCAGATTCTCGGGCCTTTCCAGCGGCTTGCTGCGGAATGTCTCGCGTGCGGCCAGCGGGATCAGCGGAGCTGCGGACAGCCTTGAGTCACGCAACGCGATCTCGCGCAATGACGGCATGCCGATGTCCGTTGCGGCAGCGGACATGCGAAACTGATCGGAGACGGAACCGGACGCACTCACTGGACATGTCTCCGCGGTTGGCTCGACATAACGCGCTTATGTTTCACAATGATACAATGCTTCCATAGTGGATCATTCACCTTCCGTTAAGGCTTGTGGCACGCAAGACACAGGCCAGCTGTCTGCGGGATGCAGCGGGCTGGAGCGTCGTCGACGGGCGGATCAGCGGCTCGGCTGGCCGGGTATGGCGAGGGGATTGTCGGTCAGCGCGGCTGCATCCGGCGCATCGGTCCGCAATTCGCCGGCAAAGGCCCCCCACAGGCGCTCGACAAAGGCCGCGTCGAGATCCTTCAGGATGAAGACGAGGCGGGTGCGCCGGTCGTTGTCCGGCCAGGCCGGCAGACGGCGTGGCGGGTGAAGCACGTGCTGCACGGCATGAAGCACGACGGGCTCATCCGGGGCGTCGGTGAGGGCCACGAGACCCTTCATCCGCAGGAGGTTGGGCCCATGGGCCGAGCGCAGCAGGTCGAGGAACAGGTCCAGCGCGCCGGGGTGGATCGGCGCCTCGCGCACGAGCGTGAAGCTCCTGATCCCGCTGTCGCGCGAGAGATGGCCGGGCGTCTGCGGCTGCGTCGCGATGGCCGGCGGCCGCTCCGCAGCTTCCAGCAGCGCGGCCGTGTCGAGCGTATCGCCTGTGCGGAGGCGGGTGGCGGTCGGGTTCAGCGCATCGAGTTCCGCATCGATCCGGCTCACTGTGCCCGGGTTGGCCAGATCGGCCTTGGACAAGACGAGCGTATCGGCGAGCGCTGCCTGGCGCACGGCTTCGGGATGGGCTGCAAGCGTGGCGCTGCCATTGACGGCGTCGACGACCGTCACGAGCCGTGCCACCACGAAGCGCAGCGACAGATAGGGGTGGCTGGCGAAGACGTTGAGGACCGGTGCCGGATCGGCGAGACCCGTCGTCTCGATGATGACGCGGGCAAATGGCGCGATGCGGCCATTGTCGCGGGCGCGCAGCATCTCCTCGAGTGTCGTGACGAGATCGCCGCGGACGGCGCAGCAGATGCAGCCTGAGGACAGAAGAACCAGATCCTCGCGGATCGTCTCCACCAGCAGGTGATCGAGGCCGATCTCGCCGAACTCGTTCACGATGACGAGCGTGTCGGCCAGCGCCGGATCGGCGAGGAGCCTGTTCAGCAACGTCGTCTTGCCGGCGCCGAGAAAGCCCGTGAGGACGATGACCGGCAGCGGCGGGGGAGGGCGGCGGGAACGTGTCGTGTCGGACATGGGGCCGGCTGCTCCGGTCACACGCCCGGGGCGGGCGCGGGAGCAGACTCGGGGGGCTGGCGTCGGCTCTCGGTCCAGACATTGAGCACGATGACCGCGATGACAAGGGCCGCGCCCAGGATCTGCACCGCGTTCAGGCGTTCACCGAGGAACAGCATCGACGAGCCCGCCGCGAAAAGCGGCTCGGCGCAGAAGGCGAGGCCCGCCGCTGCCGCGCTCGTGCGGGCGAGCGAGGCGAGTTGCAGCCCGAAGCCGACGAGATAGCCCGCAATCGTGAGTGCTGCCGCAAGCGGTGCCGCCATGAGGATGGCGGGGCCGTCAAGCGTCCCCGTGAACAGGCCGACAATCCCGGTCACTGGCAGGACGAGGATGTGGATGAAGACGAGCTTGCTCGTCGTGGACGTCTCCCGGCAGCGGGCGGCCGCAAAGAACTGAACCGCCGCCCCGACCGCTGCCAGCCCCGCCAGCGCGAGGCCGCGCCAGTCGAGCGCATCGAAGGCTGGCCCCACCACCATCGCGACACCGGCAAAGGCAATGCCAGCCAGCACGAAACGGAACGGATCGAAGGGCGTGCGGTCCACGAGGGGCGCCATCAGCACGATCAGCACCGGGAAGAGGTACAGGATGACAACGGCGATCGTGACGGGCACGAAACTGACCGACGACAGATAGGCGAGGCCGACAATCGTGCTGGTGCCGGCGAGCCAGGCGAGCGCGCCCCACTCGCCGGGAGCCGGTCTGAGCGAGCGGCGCGTCACCCACACGATCGGGATCAGGACCACCATCAGGACGAAGACCCGATAGAAGACCAGATTCGTCCCGGATATCCCGACAAGGGCCGCCATACGGGCGAATGCGATGTTGAGGCCGTAGCAGGCGGCCGCTCCGAGGGCCAAAAGGAGCCCGGAACGGGCGCTGGAACTGGACACTTTGGGGCTCGCGGCTGAGAGGGCCGCCACCGGTTAGTCGTATTTGGGCTTTTCCACAACGGGCGGAACCGGCGGACGCGGCGGCGCCGGTGTCGCGGCTCGCGGCGCTGTGGCAGCCGTCGGACTGGCGCCGGCTCTCGGGGGCTGCGCGGCGCGCGGCTTCTCCGGTGGCCTGGGCTGGGTCACAGGTTTCACGGCGGGCTTCGCAGCAGGCTTGGCAGTTGGATTGGCAGCAGGCTTGGCCGCAGGCTTCGCGGCCGGTTTTGCGGCCGCAGAGGCGGTTTGCGCGGCTGCTGCCTGCGGTGCACGCGGCGCGATGGCGCCGGGGGTGGCTGCCGGTGCGGCGCGACCACCCGTGACGAGGCTCGCTCCGGCCGAGGGGCGGGTTGCAGCAGGCGCCTGCGTCGGGGTGGGGCGCGCAAGCCGCGCGGGCGGGAGCGGGACAACGCCCTGCAACTGCATCGGCTGTCCGGGCGCAGCGGGAGGAATGCCGGGCAGGGACGCCTGCGTGGGGGCGAAGGCCTGCGTCCCGGCAGGCGCGGCGATTGCACCGGCGCGCGTCGGTGTCGGGGCGGGGGCGAGCGCTGGAGCCGCCGCAATCGCTGCTGCGGGAGCCGCTGGCGGAGCGGCGCCAGGTCCGCGGACTGCAAGCGTCGAGCCCGGGGCGCGGCCTGCATAGACGATGACGGGTTCGAACTGGGCACGCGGGCCCAATGTGCGGCGGGTCGTGCCCTGCACCTGAGCCGTGGCTACCGCAGGCGGGGCGAACATTTCCCGCTCGGGATTGTTGCCATTCGCCGATGCGGCGACGGGGGCTGCGAATTCGACGCCCTCCTCGCTCGGGATGGCCCGGTTGCGGCCGCAGATCTCAGGCCGCTTGTCTGGCGGCTCGCCGCCGACCGATGGCAGGTCCTGCGCGAGCTGCCCGCCCCATCCGCCGCCCGAAAAGCCGCGGTCGAAGAGTTCCGACGCCCGTATCGTGCGCTCGGCCGCCGAGGGCGAGCCCATCACGACAGTGATCAGGCGCTGGCCACCCCGCTCGGCGGCTGCAACCACGTTGAAACCCGACGAGCAGATGAAGCCCGTCTTCATGCCGGTGGCCCCCGGATAACGGCCGATCAGCCCGTTCGTATTGGGCATGACGCGCTTGCCGAGCTGGATGGCGCCAATGCCCCACAATTCGCGGTGGCGCGGAAATTCGAGCAGCAGCGCGCGTCCCAGCAGCGCCATGTCGCGCGCCGAGGTGCGTTGCTGCGAGTCAGGCAGTCCGTTCGGGTTGACGAAATGACTGTCGCGCATCCCGAGGCGCTGCGCCTCGCGGTTCATCATGTCCGCGAAACCCTCGACCGAACCGCCAATGCCTTCCGCGATGGTGACGGATACGTCATTGGCCGACTTGACCATGATCATCTTGATGGCGTTGTCGAGCGTCACGAGCTGGCCCGGCTTGAAGCCGATCTTCGACGGGGCCATGCGCGCCGCGCGTTGCG
>JBIPLL010000438.1:0-3144 GCA_044368425.1 Beijerinckiaceae bacterium | reverse complement strand
GAGGCCGGCGGGTTCGGCTGCGACCTGGAGCAGACGGGGCGCATCACCGGTGCCGCCACGCAGCGCGGCGCCGAGAAGATCGCGGGCATGGTCGCGGGCGCCATCACCCATGGCTTCGATCATGCGGCCCTCGACGCGGATGCCATGCATGCGGTCACCGGCAGCCGCTATTATCGTTGCGGAATCCGGACGCGCGAGGGCTATCTCCTCCAGCCCGCAGCTCTCATCCGGGGGCTGGCCGACAACCTGCCGCCCTCCGTGCAACTGTGCGAGCAGTCGCCCGTGCTGACGCTCGAGCGCGGCAGCCAGTGGACCCTCGTCACGCCACAGGCACACATCGTCGCCGACAACGTGATCCTCGCCACCAATCCGGCGATCAAGCATTTTGGCTATTGGCGCGATGGGCTCGTCACCATCTACACCTATGCCGGGATCACCGAGGCGATGTCCGCGGAGGATGCGGCGCATCTCGGCGAGCCCTCATGGGGGCTCCTGCCGGCGCACCGGCTGGGCACGACGATCCGGCGCGTCGGCAAGGACCGCTTTCTGGTCCGCTCGCTCTATTCCTATGAAAAGCCCATCGAGAGCAGGACGGCGCGCGAGGAACTGACCGCATGCTTCCATCGCCGCTATCCCATGCTCGCGCATGTTGGTCTCGAACATGTCTGGGGCGGAACCACGGGCCTGACGATGAACGGCTCGCCGCGCTGGGGGCGCCTCGACGACAATCTCTACGGGTCGGCCGGCTGCAACGGCTCGGGCGTCGTCAAGGGCACGGTTCTCGGGAAGCGCCTTGCCGAACTGGTGGCAACCGGACAGGACCAGTCCGAGTTGCAGCGGGTCTATGGCAGCGCGAACCGCATCGCGCCAGAGCCGTTCCGCACGATCGGGTTTCGCGTGATTTCGGCTATCGAACGGCGAAGGGCCGGGCTGGAGATGTAGCCGCGCCTTACCGGACCGCTTTCGCGAGATCGGTAATGCCAACCCTTTCTGCTGCGGCCATCATCTCTGTCCAGGTCGCGTCATCGACGGGAAGGCCGCCCGCCAGCCTTTCGGAGCGGCGCATGCGCTCCGGCTCGCCCGGAAGCATCGCCGAGTTTGACATCTCCCGGTCCCGAGCCAGCCACCCGGACAGCGCCTCCAGCCGCATCGTGTAGTCCTGCGCGCCCGCGAAACTCTCGGGAGGAAGCAGGATCGACAGCATCGAGTTGGACACGCTCGCACCACGGCTGCCGTCCTGGGTATCGGCGCCGGTCAGCGCGCCGGCCAGAAGCTCGCAGGCCAGTCCCAGCCCGAAGCCCTTGTGCTCGCCGAAGGGCAGCAGTACCCCGGCCGGATCGGCGAAGAAAAGCGACGGATCGATAGTGGGATTGCCCTGCGCATCGAGCAGGATGCCATCGGGCAAGGGCTCGCCCTTGTTCATCGCGACCCTGACCTTGCCCACGGCCCAGCGGCTGGTGGCGAAATCGACGATGACGGGGTCAGCGCCGGCACGCGGGAAGCCGGCGGCAAAGGGATTGGTGCCCAGCCGGGCTTTCGTGCCGCCGAACGCCGCCACGGCAGGAAATCGTGGCACATTGACGAAATGGATCGAGACCAGCCCGGCTTCAGCGCATTGTTCGGCCCAGTGTCCGATCCGCCCGACATGATGGGCATCGCGCAGGGCGATCACGGCCAGTCCATGCGCGCGGGCGCGTTCGATGCCGAGCTTCATCGCCTCATGCGCCATGACCTGTCCCGCTCCGTGACCGGCATCGCAGACGACGAGCGCGCCGAGATCGCGCACGATGTCCAGCGGATGCCCGAGGCGCATGTGCCCGTTGCGGACGGCCTCGAGATAGGAGGGCATCAGGCCCACGCCATGCGAATCGTGGCCCTTGAGGCTTGCCTCGACGAGGTGGCGGGCGATCAGCGCCGCCTCCTCGCGGCTGGCGCCTGCGGCGGCGAAGGTGGCTTGCAGTCCGTGTTCCAGGCGGTTCGCGTCGATCATGGGCACGGCGGGAATCCTAGATGGCGATGGTCATGCCGCCATCCACGGTCAGGACAGTGCCTGTCGTGAAGGACGCGGCGGGCGAAACCAGATAGAGGGCGGCGGCCGCCAGTTCGGGCGGATTCCCCCAGCGACCGGCAGGAATGCGGGCGGCGATCCGGTCATGGAAGGCCGGATCGGCCTGTCTGGTCGCGGCATTGCCATCCGTGAGGAAATAGCCCGGCGCAATCGCATTCACCGTCACGCCCCGGCCAGCCAGCTCCACCGCGAGCCCCCGGACGAGCCCGAATAGCCCTGTCTTGGCAGCGGCATAGCCAGCCATTCCGGGCCGCACGATCATGCCGTTGATCGAGGAGGTGAACAGGATGCGGCCATAGCCGGTCTGCGCCATGCGGCGCGCCGCCTCCCGCGCCAGCCGGAAGCCGCCCGTCAGATTGGCCTCGATGTCGCGCTCCCATTCCGCGTCCGTCATCTCGAGGGCGGGCTTGCGCAGGGAGGCTGCCGCATTGCTCACGAGAATGTCGAGCCGGCCATGCCGCGCGGCAACATCCGCCACGCTGTCGGCCGCCTCGCTGCCCCGCGTCGCATCGAAACAGGCACCTTCGGCGCTGTGTCCCCGTGCCCGCAAGGTCAAAACCCGTTCCTCGAGCACGGAAGAGTTGCGCCCGTTGAGGACGACATGCGCGCCCGCTCCGGCCATCGCCTGAGCCATGGCCCAGCCGAGGCCCTTCGTCGATGCCGTCACGACCGCAACCTGACCGGACAGATCGAACATGGTCGCCGGCGACCATGGATCTGGCCCGGCCTTGCCGGTGTCACTCATAGTCGATCCTCGGGTCGATATAGACGTAGAGCACGTCCACGATCAGGTTGATCAGGATGTAGATCGCGAGGATGACGAGGATGCTGCCCTGGATCAGCGGATAGTCCCGGCTGCTGATCGCCTGGATCACGAGCCGGCCCAGCCCCGGATAGGTGAACACCGCCTCGGTCACGACCGCACCGCCGATGAAGCCGGCCAGCATGATGCCCACGATGGTGATGAAGGGCAGCATGGCGTTGCGCATCACGTGCCGCGCGACGATCGTGCCTTCCCTGAGCCCTTTCGAGCGTGCCGTGCGCACATAGTCGGCGTTCAGCTCCGTGATCAGGGA
>JBIPLL010000629.1:0-3146 GCA_044368425.1 Beijerinckiaceae bacterium | reverse complement strand
GGGACGGGTCGCGCCAGTCGATGCGCCCCGGCTGGCTCGCATGAGCACGCGGGACAACGAAGTATGTCAGCTTGGACCAGACGCCAGCCGTCTTGAGCGACGTGACCAGCGTGGTGATGAGCGCCGCCCGTGCTGTCGAAGGCGCGGGGCTCATGGCATTGATGACGGCGAGCGCGTCAGCGTCGCCCGAACCCGAGAGCACGAGGCCAGATGCCGATTGCGCCAAGGTGGCGAGCGTTTGAGCCGCCAACCCTTGCCGGATGACGCCGCCGCTCGTCGCTTGTGTCAGCGCACCGAGCGTCTGGCTGGCCGTGCCCTTGGCAAGAACGCGACCCGATACCGCTTGCGCCAGAGCGCCGAGCGTCTGGCTGGCTGATCCTGCACGCGGGCCGGGTGCCGCAGTGACGCGCTTTCTCGGGCGCGCGGAACGACCGCCGCCGCCAACGAATGGGCGCATGGATCACCTCAAGGAAGAAGGGGCGAGCCGTAGCCCGCCCCCGTGGTCATTACGCAGTCGTGAGGTCCGCGATGTGGCCGTGAGCGGCCTCGTTCTTCACAATCAGCGTGTATTCAGCGAGGATCACCTTGCGCTGATAGTCGCCGGTCACGGCAGGGTCCATGACCTTGGGCGCGCGAAGCTGGCCGAGAGCAGCGAATTCCGGGTCCAGCAAGAAGGCATCGCGCGCCGCAATGTAGCGGTTGGGAACGATGCTGATGTTGCCGAAGTCGGAAACGTAGGTCTCGACCGAGCCGATGACGGTCGCAGCCTTCGAGCCCGGAGCGTCCTTGCGGATGTCCGCGATACCCGTGAGGGCCGTCGATGCCTTGCGCTTGTTGAAGGCGCCCAGCATCAGGATCGAGGGCGAGCCGCCCGCGTTCCATGCAGCCTGCATCACGTCCTTGACCTGATCTTCGCTAAGGGCGCGCTGCGTGCCGTTGGTCGCCGCCACGGTCAGGCCGGTGCCGGTGTTGTAGCCACCAGACGACCCCGTGGCGCCGCGCGACACGTTCGTGGTGAGCCACGACGGCAGGCCGCCGAGCTTCGGCGCAACGGCGTTGGTGCCGGCAACCGAAGCCTGGTTCGACAGGAGAATGGCCTCCATGTCGATCTTCAGGCGGCGCGTTTGAAGCGCCATCTGATAGGCCATTTCCTTGTCGCGACCGGCTTTCTGGACCGCTTCAAGCGTGTTCGAGACCTGTGCCGTGCGGGTCGAGATCTGCGTGAAGTTGCCCACGCGCGTGGTGGCGGTCGGGTCGGAATAGCTGAACTCGTCGCCCTGAACCTGGGCGTTCGCGGTCGAAGCGTTCCCGATGGCGTCCACCTGCCATTCGTGCTTGGTGGCTGAGACCTTCACCCGACCGATGTTCGAGATGAACGGGGTCTCGTCGGGGGAAAGCGTGTAGATGACGTTCGAGAGGTCCTCGCGGAGGCCCTTCGCGTCATAGGTGTCAAAAGTTCCTGCGGGCTGTGGCATGGGTCATCACCTGTTTCGGAGCATCTGTTCGAAGATGCCGGCAGCGTCCTCGACGCGTCCTGACGACCTCAGCGCCTGCATTCTGTCGCGTGTGACCGATGCGCGTTGTTCGGCAACGGATGCACGCGGACCCGGTTTGACTGGCACCGGCGCAGCCTTGGCCTTTTCCTGAACAGCCGGTTTCTTGGTCTGCAATGCGCGATACTTGCGCGCATCCTGCAACGCCAAGAACAACCGGTGATCGCTGATGGCGGCCATCTCCTGGTCCGAAAAGCCATAGGTCCGGCCCGCTTCGAGCATCTCCTCGCGGAATGCCTTCTGCGTTTCGGGACTTTTCAGGTCGGGTCTGGCTTCGATCAGCCGCTGGAATTCGGCTTCGACATATTGCCGCTGCTTCTGCTGCCCTTCGGCAGCCACGCGCTGTTGCGCTGCCTGATGTTCCGCCATCACCTGCCGGATCTCGGCAACGCGGCGGTTATAGGCGCGCTCCTGGCGCATGTATTCAATCGGGTCCACATCTTCGAGGGCCGGATCGGGCGGCGGCGGCATGGTCTTGCCGAGCAGCGCTTCCGTGGCCTGAAGGCGGGTGACGAGATGCTGGTTGAGCTGGGCCGCCTGCGCTTCAAACTGCCGGCGGTTCTCCGCAAGGTCGGTTGTCTTGCGGGTGTAGTCCGATTGCCTCAGATAGCCCTTCTTGAGTTCGGCAAGGGTGACCTCCGTTTCGGCGTCAAGGCGCACCTTGATCCCGTCGTCGGGTTCCTTCGTCTCTGTCTGGCTGTCGTCTGGCTCGCCTTCGCTTTCCGCGTCGGCATCGGCCTCTTGCGTGGCGGCTTCATCATCGGCGGTGGCTTCCACCGCATCCGGTTCAGCGGCCTTCGCTGCATTCTGCTCCTGCTCCTCAGGCGTGTCCGTCTCCGGGGCCGCAAGCATTCGCTCAAAGAGCGCGGTAGCCGCGCCCACATCTTCGTCACCAGTCCCGAATGTCTCCGGGGTGTTGGTCTCTGACATTTAAAAGATCCATCTAAGGGCCTGTCCTGTCTCACGACGGTCAAGCGGTTGTGCGCGGGGTGGCTCTAGGCCGTGTCCCGACGTGCAAGGGCGGCCTTGCCGGTCGTGATGACCGAGCGCAGGCGCTCCTTGACGTTGCGTAGCGCCCGAACCTCGGCAGCGAGGCGGGCGCGCTCCTCATCGGATGAAGCCGAGAGGATATTCTCGAAATGATCGCGCTCGATGGCGTCGAAAGCCTCCGTGAGAAGGCTGTCGTCCAGCAGTTGCATGGCGCGATTGGCGCGGGTCAGCTTCTCTTCTGGCGTCATGCTGCCAAGACCAGCGCCATGATGGCGTCCTCTTCGTCGCGCGCGGCGATCATCAGCGCCAGCGCACGCGCTTGGGCGTCCTCATAGGCGAGGATCGCCTCGTCACGGGCACGCGCGGCGGCAAGGGCGTCCAGAGCAGCCAGGAGCGGGGCGAGATCGAGCCCTTCAAGCTCTTCGGCGGCTTCCTGCGCTGCTTCGGCAGCCCATTTTGCGGCTTTCTTGACCTTCCGAACGGGCTTTTTCGCCGGATCGGCACCACGAAGGCGCTTGAGGACCTTTTCGAAGGTCGAAACTTCATCATCGGTCGGCGCGAGCACCCGCCGATCAGTAAACTTGACGATCTGCCCGCCCGTGA
>JBIPLL010000706.1:0-3148 GCA_044368425.1 Beijerinckiaceae bacterium | reverse complement strand
TTTTTTGCTGTGTTTGTGTATAACTACCACCGCCGTATTTTAAACAATATAATAAATAAACAATATCGGCATTTAATCTTGATAGTATATTCGCTGTATCTGTATTGGAATCGGTTATGCAATATTCATCGCCATATTCAGATTTATGTATTTTACATTCTGGAACTCCATTGTCATGATATAAGTCGATATATATTATTATTAACAATATTAGCAACAATAAATATGTTATCATTATATATAAGTATGAATATTAAGTCTATAAATGCCAATGGAGAGGTATTACAAAGCATATTTTTCGTAGGTGATGTACCTGAAAGTATTTTTAAAGTATTAAACAAAGGCATTCTTACAGTTGATGGACAATGTCAATGGGCTGACAAAAAAGATATTGATATATTAAAAGACTATTACGGATCCGATTGGAAACACATATTTAAAACTGATGTTGTTATTGGTGGAAATTCCGGCAAATCTAAATTAAATTTAGATAATGATGATAATTTTGATTTTAATTCTCTTGATATTTTTGAAGAAAATGGCAATAAAGACGGTGACGACCGTGACGACCGCGACGACCGCGACGACGATGACGATGGCGAAGATACAAATCATAAAAAAGATAATGTTACTAATGAATCTAGTGCGGCTAATGAAGAAATCCCCGAATTGAAATCAAAAGTGGCTAAATTTAATATTGTTAATAAATCGCCACTAATTTTTAGTAAATTAACTATAAAACCAGAGGATACCTTTGCTAATATTAAACGAAAAATACAAATAGTCACTGGAGTAGATGTATTTCGCCAACATGTGTTTTATTATAGTAAAAATAAGCCGATTACTTCATATAAACTTGTTTGCAATGAAACTACTGTTGAAGTTGACTGGAGATCATTAAAATTTACTAAAAGTAAAAATCTTATGTTTGATTTAGCTCTTGATTCATTTATGCTAGATATTAAACAATGTTTTGTGGAAGCACTGGATGAATTTATGTGTGTGCCGGATGGCGTTACTGAAATGTATTTTATGGACATTTTGAATATTATTCCTTATAATCAAGACATGTTAGTAGATACACTACAACTGTCTATTGTTTATTATGGAATTTCACTCAAGTTTTGGCCTATGATGCATCAGGAAACGCTAAAAATATTGTATAAACATAAAGTTTTAAAGAATTGTTATGATGAATTGGCCATAAAATTTCCGCCATTGTTAGAAAATTCTGATGAATTGCTTGCCCGATTTGAATTCATAGATGAATTATCTTCTATTGATCGCAGTAAGGCTAATATAGAAAGTATTATTACTAAATCTACAATTCAAATATCTCCGCCTAATGAACATATATTTGTTAATTTACGTAATGTTTTCGACCTTATACGTACTAATTCACGCGTAGTTGCGGCCAATTTGCGCCTAGACAAGTTAACGGTAAAAAAGCGCAATCATATGAGTTATTCTAAACATGTAAGAGATATTATAGACTATTTCCTAGATACGCCTATTAAGAAAAATACTATTTTATTTGTATTGTGCAATCAGCCAATTAATAAATTAAATATACTTACAGATGTTTTTACACTTATAAATATAAATTCCACTGGAAAATATCATATAATTACATCTTGGAGCTTAAGTGATAATATTAATATTAAAAATATCGGCAAAAGTATCAAAGATCGCACTGAATGCCTTATAAGTGAAATAAATAAATTAAAAATTGCCGCATTTCCATTGTCCGGAAGTTTGTCAGACTCAACTACGGCAATTACAACTGGAAATTTGGGGGCTATTTCGGCCAGTGTGTTGTGGAAACATTCGATTTCGATGGCGGGATTTAAGTTGTTTAAAAATAAAATGCGAGTATTTGAAAAACATAGAGTTATTATTGCAAAATTATTGCCCAATGTAAATAGCTACATACTTAAATTTAATTATAATATTACAAAATATCCTAATCGTAACATGTTTACACAAATTAATGCCGAAAATACATACGAATATCGCCTCAATTCTACGGCAAATCATAATTGGTATAGTTATTTTAGTGGGCGTGAAGTTAAAATTTTCCATCGCGCTACAGACATTAGAATTGATATCAACGATGCCAATAATTTTGATGAATTAGAATATATTAAAAATTTCTTGGTAGCTTTCCTTGAATATAATAAAAAGGAAATGTTAAGCGCAAAAGACACCGAAGAACAAACAAATCAATTAAAAAAATTACACGAACAAGATCCCGATTTGTATGATCTTAAAAAATATGATAAAAACATCCCAGTTTATGCTAGAATTTGCCAAACGATTCGCCAGCCCAATATTATCGTGCCGGGCGAAAAAATCCCCCCAAATGCTGTAAAATATTGGAATTTTACGCGAAACGAGCCCGCGTATTATACATGCGAAAATAAAAAGTATCAATATTTAAGTTTTCAACAAGGCATTCATCCTCGTGGGTATTGTTTGCCGTGTTGTAAGAAAAATGTGTCATTGCCGGGGACTAAATCCGATAAAATTAATAAGGCTTGTATTGATTCAAATGGATGCGCCGAAGGTCTTGAAGATACTTCTACACACATTTTAGCTTATGGAAAACAATTGGGGTTAGATAGAGTATCCGCAGTGCCACAAGAACTTACAGATGGTATTTTCTTAAATATTATTCCATCGCGGGAAAATTACAAAATGCATATAATTGGCGTTAAACAATCTAATGGATTTATTGAAAAAGCCGGATTCTTTTATTCCATTTTATACACTATGATGCCCAGTTATGATGATCCAAAAGAAGTTATAGACGAAATAACAGAATATATTAGATCTCTCACTGAATCTTATATTTCATTAGGAAATGGCATTGGAAAAAACTTTAAAGATTCAAATGAACTCGCGGATGTCTTTTATGAGTCGTTTGCTCCCGGCGATGCCAGCGGTATTAACAAATTTAGTATAGGAAATATTGCCGAGAATTGGGAATCTATTTTGGCCGATATATTTTATGATTTATACGATTTTAGTATTGCGGTATTTAATTATATCGACGGAGTATTAACATTAGAGGTTAAAGTTATTTCATCACGTTTAATATGTTTACTTAATAACGAGCATGGTACGTATCCCATTATTATAATAGATC
>JBIPLL010000437.1:0-3149 GCA_044368425.1 Beijerinckiaceae bacterium | reverse complement strand
GAAATGCGCATAGAGCGCCTTGTAGGGCGCGCTGGCGCCGAACGAGTTCATGCCCACGAACAGGCCGTCCTCGCCGATCACGCCATCCCAGCCGAAGCGCATGCCTGCCTCGATCGCGACCCGCACCGGCGCATCGCCGATCACCTTGCGCCGCACCTTGTCGGGCTGTGCCAGGAACAGCTCGAGCGAGGGCACCGAGACGACGCGCGTCGGCACGCCCTGCGCCTGCAGAGCCGTGCGTGCGGCCATCGCCGTCTCGACCTCGGAGCCTGATGCAAACAGCGTGGCCTTTGCCTTGCCGCCCTCGGCGGAGGCGAGTTCATAGGCACCGCGCGCGCACAGGTTCTCCGCCGATCCGGTCAGGCGCACCTGCGGCAGGTTCTGGCGCGACAGGGCCAGCACGGTCGGGCCATTGGTCCGGGTGAGAGCGATCTCCCAGCACTCCGCCGTCTCGACCACATCGGCCGGGCGGAACACACGCATGTTCGGCATGGCGCGCAGGGCAGCCAGATGCTCGACGGGCTGGTGCGTCGGGCCGTCCTCGCCAAGGCCGATGGAATCATGCGTCATCACATGGACGACGCCGATCTCCATCAGGGCGGCAAGCCGCAAAGCCGGGCGCGAATAATCGGAGAACACGAAGAAGGTGCCGCCCGCCGGCACCACGCCGCCATGCAGCGCCATGCCGTTCATGGCAGCCGCCATGCCGTGCTCGCGAATGCCGTAATGCACGTAGCGCCCCGAGAAATCGGAGGCCGAGATCGCCGTCTGGCCCTGCACGCGCGTATTGTTGGACGGCGTGAGGTCGGCCGAGCCGAGCACGAGTTCCGGCAAGACAGGCACGAGCACCTCGAGCGCGATCTCGCTCGCCTTGCGGGTCGCCACCGTCTGCGGCGTCGCGATCAGCTTGTCCTTGAGCGCCGCGATGGCCGTGCCGATGGCGGCAGGGCGCTGGCCCTTCATCTGCCGCTGGAATTCGGCGCGCGTCTCGGCGGGCAGCGCCTTCAGGCGGGCAGCCCACTTGCGGCGGGCCGAGCCGCCCTTGCGGCCGGCCTTGCGCCAGGCGTCGAGGATCGGAGCCGGAACCTCGAAGGGCTCCGCAGTCCAGCCGAGCGCGGCGCGAGCCCCCTTCAGCTCCTCGGCACCCAGAGGCTCGCCATGGGCCTTGGACGTGCCGGCCTTCTTCGGAGCGCCGAAGCCGATCTGCGTGCGGCAGGCAATCATGGTCGGACGGTCCGAAGCCTTGGCCTTGCGCAGCGCGCGCAGGATGGCCTTGGGATCGTGCCCGTCGATGCGCAGCGCATTCCAGCCCGCCGACTTGAAACGGGCAACCTGGTCGACCGAATCCGACAGGCTCAGCGGCCCGTCGATCGAGATGCCGTTATCGTCGAACAGGACGACGAGCTTGGACAGCTTCAGATGGCCCGCCAGTGCGATCGCCTCCTGGCTGATGCCCTCCATCAGGTCGCCGTCGGAGGCGATGACATAGGTGTGGTGATCGACGAGATTGGCACCGAATCGCGCCGCAGTCAGGCGTTCGGCAAGCGCCATGCCGACCGCCGTGGCGATGCCCTGGCCCAGCGGACCCGTCGTCGTCTCGACGCCCGGCGTATGGCGGAACTCGGGATGGCCCGGCGTCAGCGAATGGAGCTGGCGGAAATTGCGCAGCTCCTCGCTCGACATGCCCTTGACGCCCGTCAGATGGAGCAGCGCATAGAGCAGCATCGAGCCGTGTCCGGCCGACAGAACGAACCGGTCGCGGTCGGCCCAGTCGGGCTGGCTGGCATCGTAGCGCATCACCTTGGTGAACAGCACGGTCGCGATGTCGGCCACGCCCATCGGCAGCCCCGGATGCCCGGACTTCGCCTTCTCGACCGCCTCGGCGGCGAGGAAACGGATGGCGTTGGCCATGTCGCGATGGCTGACGCCAGCGGCCGTAATCGGCTTGGACAAATCATTCATGATCAAAAATCCTCGCTTGGCTGTGCGGGCGCCAGAACTGCCGGTCCGGCAGGGATTGCAGTCCGGAAAGCGGGCACGGTCGGGCGCTTGATAGGAACGGCGCAAAGCCGAGTCAAACCGAAAGGCAACAGGGCGATGTCATTTCATGACCCGTCAGCGCCAGAATGAGGCTGGGAATCGGCTGCCCGTGGCGTATAAGGCACGTCGCCGCGACTCAAAGTTATGCGAAATTGATATAATGTCACGATCGCCGCTCGACGACGCACTGGCCCGCCTCTCGCTCGCCCTCGCCCAGCTTGAGGCGGCGAGTGCCCAGCGCATCGCCTTCGACGCGCGACGCGACACGCTCGATACCGAACTCGCCGTGATGCAGGACGACCGCGCGCGCCTTGCCGTCGAGCTGGACGGGTCCGTGGCGCGCCTGCGGGCGATCGAGGCGGCGGCGCAGGAGAGCGACCGGCGCATCGAGCGCGCCATGGGCGAGGTCCGGGCGGCGCTCGCCCGTGCCCAGGCAGCAGGTCACTGACGGCGGGCCGCTGGTGGCACGCCGGGGAGATATTCGATGGCTCATGTCACCGTCACGATTTCCGGCAAGACCTATCGCATGGCCTGCGGCGACGGCGAGGAAGGCCATATTGCCGGACTGGCCGAGGAACTGGATGCCCGCATCACCCAGCTGCGCGAGGCATTCGGGGAAATCGGCGACATGCGTCTGCATGTCATGGCCGCATTGATGGTCGCCGACGAGCTCAGCGAGGCGCGCCGCAGCATTGCGAGGCTGGAGCGCGAGAAGCTCGCGCTCGACGAGGTGGCCGGCCAGGGCGACCGGCGCATTGCGGAAGCGGAAGAAAAGCTCGCCTCGGCCGTGGGCGACGCAGCCCAGCGCATCGCCCGGATTGCCGAAACGCTGATGCCGCCGGCACTCACGGCGCAACGGACCGGCACGATCGCGCGTGACGGGGCTGGCGCGAACACGCGTGACGCCCTATCTTGAGGAAGCGGAGCTGCGGGGTGCGTCAGGAGACACAATTCCCCGGGGCCTTATCGATCCAAACGGGAGCTGTCCCTGATCAGGTCCGTGGACCTGGACATACGGCGCCCACCTACTTTGTAGGTTCCCGGGATCGATCCTCCAACGGCTTTCGTGGCTCCGCAACTTTTTCCCCCGGACGGCGGGCTTTCCCGAT
>JBIPLL010000263.1:0-4826 GCA_044368425.1 Beijerinckiaceae bacterium | reverse complement strand
GCAGGAAGCCACGCTTGCGGGCGATTACGCCAGGGCGATGGCGATTCAGGATCGGTTGATTCCGCTTCATCACGCCATCTTCATGGAACCGGGCGTGGCGGGCGCCAAGCATGGTCTGTCGCTGCTGGGCAAGCTGCGTGACGAGGTGCGCCTGCCGCTGATCCCGGTGACGCCTGCCGCCAGCACCGCCATCCGGTCCGCGATGGTGCATGCCGGCATCCTGAACGGTTGAATCGATGGCGCAAAAGGAAACGCCGGCCGGCAAGATCGTCGCGGACAACCGTAAGGCCCGCTACAATTATGCAATCATCGAGACCTTCGAGGCCGGCATCGCCCTGACCGGCACGGAGGTGAAGTCGCTGCGCGGTGGCAAGTCGACCATCGGCGAAAGCTATGCCGGGCCGATGAACGACGAGATCTATCTCTTCAACGCCAATATCCCGGAATATCTCGAAGCCAACCGCTTCAATCACAGCCCGCGCCGGCCGCGCAAATTGCTGCTGCATCGCCGGCAGGTGAACAAGCTGCTGGGTGCCACCCAGCGCGAGGGCCTGACGATCGTGCCGCTCAAGGTCTATTTCAACGAGAAGGGCCGCGCCAAGGTGGAGATCGCGCTCGCGCGAGGCAAGAAACTGCACGACAAGCGCGAGACCGAGCGCGAGCGCAGCTGGAACCGCGACCGCGCCCGGCTCATGCGCGAGAAGGGCTGACCGCCCGGCCTGTCAGAACAGCGACAATTGCTCGCCGCGCCCGCCGGGCGGGACGAACAGGTCGGTGCGCAGCTTCAGGCGCCTCTTGGCGAAGCCCGCACGCTGCATCGCGATTTCGAAGCGCCGGCCGATCATCCAGGCAAAGGGTCCGGTGCCGACCTGCCGCGTCCCGAAGCGCGGATCGTTTTCCCTGCCGTCGCGGGCCTGCCTGACGAGCGACATGACATGTCGGGCCTTGTCAGGATGATGAGTCACGAGCCAGTCGCGCACGAGATCCTTGACCTCGTTCGGCAGCCGCAGGAGCACATAGCCAGCTTCGCGGGCGCCGGCCTCGCGCGCCGCGCCCAGGATGCGCTCGATCTCATGGTCGTTGATCGCCGGGATGATCGGCGCGACCAGCACCGTCACCGGAATGCCGGCCTGCGTGAGCGCCGCAATGGTTTCAAGCCTCCGGGCGGGACTCGCCGCGCGCGGCTCCATGCCGCGCGACACCTTCGGGTCGAGCGTGGTCACGGAGATCGCCACCTTGGCGAGCCCCTTCGCCGCCATCGGCGCAAGCAGGTCGATGTCGCGCTGCACCAGGGCCGATTTGGTCACGATGCCAACCGGATGGTTCGCCTGGGCCAGCACGTCGAGGATGCCGCGCATCAGCCGCATCCGCCGCTCGATGGGCTGATAGGGGTCGGTATTCGTGCCGATGGCGAGTGTGCGCGGCACATATCCGGGCGCACCCAGCTCGCGTGCCAGCAGCGCGGCCGCATTGGGCTTGGCAAAGAGCTGGCGCTCGAAATCGAGGCCCGGGGACAGGCCCATATAGGAATGGCTCGGCCGCGCGAAGCAATAGACGCAGCCATGCTCGCACCCGCGATAGGGATTGAGCGACCGGTCGAATGCGAGGTCTGGCGAGTCGTTGCGCGTGATGATCGTGCGCGCCTGTTCGAGCGTGACCTGCGTGCCATGGTCGAGCGCCTCGGTCGGCAGGTCCCAGCCATCATCGATGCGCTCGCGCACCTCGTTCTCGAACCGACCGGGCGGGTTGATCGTTGCCCCGCGACCGCGCCGCTCCTCCGCCGGAATGCGGCGGGGCAGGGCGCTGGCGTCTCGCGGCCGGGCGCCATCCGGGCGGGCTTCGTTCTCGATTGCGGGCCATTGCCGCACGGACTGGCTCATGATCGACCTCCCATGGCAGCATGCGAAGCAGGATGCGATTTAGAACATAACACGAACATGCTGATTCACATCAACGCTCTAGAACAAAAAAAGAACGAGCTGGACAGACTGTTCCGCAAGCGAAAAGCTGCACTGCCTCCAATTGCGGCAACGCCGGTTCTGGTGGCGCCGCCGGCTGGCCGCTATAGGTCTCGCATGATTACGGGAATTGTTCTGGCGCGCCGGCAGGGCGAGGCTGATGCGGTCGCCCTGACGCTCGGGGCGCTCGTCCCGGCAGTCGTGGCCGGCATGATCGGTGACGCGGTGATCGTGGCCCCGTCGCCAGACCCGGGACTCGAGCCTGTCGCGGAGGCGTCCGGCGCGCGCCTGCTCGCACCGGGCGATCTCTCGCAGGCGAGCCGTGTCGCGCGCGGGCGCTGGACGCTCGTGCTCGCGGCCGGGGATATGCCGCAGGGCTCCTGGATGAGTGATATCGAGCGCCATCTGGCGCTTTTGCCGGATCAGGCCGCGCGCTTGGTCCGCCATGACGGCAGCATGATCGATGCACTGGCTGCGAGGTTTCCGGGGCTGCGCCGAACCTGGCCGGGCCTTCTTGCGCCGGTCGGGGCATTGCGCGCGGCCTCGCCCCCGCCGGCCCGGCGCCTTGGCGCCCATGTCCTTTCGGCGCCACATCGCTGAACGTGTAATGAAGTTGCAATTGAGGATTAACACTTGCCCGTCATGGTGTCGCGGCTGGATGACCGGCGTCTGGGAGTGCGGTGCTTGCTGCGAAACGGGGCTGAAAATGCGGTGAGCGAGTCGGCTGCTTCAGTCGAGCACCCGGTGGCGAGGCTTCTGGAACTTGTCGCGCGTCGTTGGCGAGACCTCGACGACATGTCGCGCATGGCGGCGATGCGCGACCTGTCGGAGAGCCTGCAGAGCGCGGCTCCTCCGCTGCGACGCCGTCTGCACGACAGATTGCGCGATCTCGGCCTCGATGGCGTTCTCCAGCCGGACACCCATCCGGCGCGCGCGCCCCAGGCCGTGCAGCTGGAGCACGCATTGGCACGCGGTTCGCGCACCGACATCGCCGGGCTGATCGCGGATCTGTCCCTGCCCCTGCCTCGCTCCAGCCTGACGATGCTGGTCGAGCTGGCGGCGAGCGACCGGCTGCTGCGCGAAGCCTTGTGCATGCGGCCAGATCTCGGCGACGATATCGCGGCCCGGCTTTGGCCCTATCTGACGACCGGGCAGCGGCTTCGACTGCTCGACGCCGGCCGCGCCCTGCTTCCGCAGGAGATGGAGGCGCTCGGCGAACTTGCCGCGACGGGCGAACTTGCCGCCACGGGCGATGACCGCAACGACGCGGACATCGCATCGCTCGCACGTCGCTTCGATGTCGCCGGTCTGGCGGGGGCACTTTCCGTGATATTCGCGGCGCCGGCTTTCGATTGCCTGGCACTCGTTGCCAACCGCTATGTGCGGGGCGTTGCGACGATTGCCACACTGCTTGATCCCGCGCCCGATCGCAGTCTCCCGACGCTCGAGGCGCTGCTCTGGCTGCGCGGACGCATTGTCGGCGTCGTCGACCGTCGTCAGGACGTTTCCGACCTGCGCCTTGCGCGAAGGATGGTTCTCGACGCACACGCCCCGCCCAACGCACGCAGCACGCCTGCCGCCTTGAGCGAGGCGCAGGCGCTGATGGCGGCCTTGCGCGAGCGTTGCGACGGACAGGCCATCGTCACGGATGCTGTTGCGGACCCGGAAGCCTGCCGGGCCGCCTGATCACATATTCGGGTAATTCGGCCCGCCAGCGCCTTCCGGCGTCACCCAGGTGATGTTCTGGGCCGGATCCTTGATGTCGCAGGTCTTGCAGTGAACGCAGTTCTGCGCGTTGATCACGAAGCGCGGATCGCTGCGCGTCTCGGCATTCGAATAGACGATCTCGTAGACGCCGGCCGGGCAATAGAGCCGCGCCGGCTCGCCATAAAGCGGCAGGTTGCGCGCCACGGGGATCGAGGGATCGGCCAGCTTCAGGTGAGCCGGCTGGTCCTCTTCGTGGTTGGTCGCCGACAGGAACACCGATGACAGCTTGTCGAAGGTCAGCACGCCGTCGGGCTTCGGATAGGTGAGCACCTTCACCTGGTCGATGGGCTTGAGCGAGGCATGGTCGGCCTTGCCGTGCTTCATCGTGCCGAACGGAGACCAGCCGGTCAGCGTGTTCAGCCACATGTCGACGCCGCCGAGACCGACGCCGATGGCTGTGCCGAAGCGCGACCACAGCGGCTTGACGTTGCGCACCGGCTTCAGATCGCGGCCGATGGCGCCGTCGCGCCAGGTCAGCTCGTAGCGCGTCAGCTCGTCATGCGCACGGCCCGCCTGCAGCGCCGCGAACGCTTCCTGCGCGGCCAGCATGCCGGAATGGATCGCGTTGTGGCTCCCCTTGATGCGCGGCACATTGACGAAGCCCGCAGCGCAGCCGATCAGCGCGCCGCCGGGAAATGTGAGCTTGGGCACGGACTGGAAGCCGCCTTCCGTGATCGCCCGCGCGCCATAGGCCAGACGCTTGCCGCCCTCGAACGTATCGCGGATCATCGGATGCGTCTTGAAGCGCTGGAACTCGTCGAAGGGCGACAGGGTCGGGTTCTGGTAGTTCAGGTGAACGACGAAGCCCACCGACACCAGATGGTCGTCGAAATGGTACAGGAACGAGCCGCCACCGGTCGCATTGTCGAGCGGCCAGCCAAAGCTGTGCTGCACCAAGCCCTTGCTGAAGCGCTCGGGCTTGACCTGCCACAATTCCTTGAGCCCGATCCCGAACTTCTGCGGCTCGCGGCCGTCCGAGAGCTTGAACCGGGCGATGAGCTGCTTCGACAGGCTGCCGCGCGCGCCCTCCGCGAACAGGGTATACTTGCCCCGAAGCTCCATGCCGCGCGTGAAGCGGTCGCTCACGCTGCCGTCGCGCGC
>JBIPLL010000085.1:0-8153 GCA_044368425.1 Beijerinckiaceae bacterium | reverse complement strand
CCCATGTCGCCGGTCGCGACCCCGGTCACGCCGCCATCGTCGTCGAACAGCACGTCCGCTGCCGCGAAGCCGGGATAGATCTCGACACCCAGCGCCTCCGCCTGAGTCGCAAGCCACCGCGCCACATTGCCGAGCGAGCCGATATAGTTGCCGTGATTGTTCATCAGCGGCGGCATCAGGAAATTGGGCAGTCGCAGGCCGCCGGCGGGGCCGAGATAGAGAAACACGTCGTTCTCGACCTGCGTCGTCAGCGGACGGCTTGCATCCTCGCGCCATTCCGGCAGCAGGGCATCAAGGCCCGATGGATCGATCACGGCACCCGACAGGATATGGGCGCCGACCTCGGAGCCCTTTTCGACGACCACGACGCTGATCTCGGTTCCGGCGTCCGCGGCGAGCTGTTTCAGCCGGATCGCGGCTGCAAGTCCAGCGGGGCCGGCACCCACGATCACAACATCGTAGTCCATGCTCTCGCGGGGAGTGGCCAGCGCCTCGCTCAGATCCATCGCCAACCATCCTCATTGCTTGCGGTCGAACGGTTGCCAGATGACACGTCAGGCGTGCAGGGGCAAGATGGCCTCAAGCGACACGGCCGTACTTTGCAGATGCAGCAGGGGCGTTGCGGGCAGTGGAACGCAGCATGAGCTGCGCTGCGGCTTTCACGTCGGCAATCGGGCTTTTGCCCTGACGGTGCCGCAGTCCGGTGCTATGGAAAAACCATGAGTTCGAACGCCCTCGACGTTGCCGCCCTGGCGGCCCTGCTCGACTTCCACGTGGGAGCCGGCGCCGATCTCGCGCTTGACGAGACGCCGCATGACCGGTTCGCCGAGGCCGTGACGGCACAGGCTGCCGCGTCCGCTGCGCCTCAGGCGAGTGCGCAGGGACGCGATCTGCCGCCCCAGCGCATGGCGTCAGGCGATGCGCCGCCCGCTCCGCTTGCGGCGCCTGCAGCCTTCGCCGGCGCCGGCGAAAGCGCCGAGGAGAGCGCACACAAGGCGCGGGCGCTGGCATCGACCGCCCGGACCCTCGAAGAGCTGCAAGCCCTGCTCGAGACCTTTGACGGTTGCGGGCTGCGCCGCACGGCCAAGTCTCTCGTCTTCGCCGACGGGATGCCGGGTGCGCGCGTCATGCTGGTCGGCGAGGCGCCGGGCGGCGAGGAGGATCGCGTCGGCAAGCCGTTCGTCGGCCGCTCCGGCCAGTTGCTCGACCGCATGCTCGGTGCGATCGGCCTCGACCGGACACAAGTCTATATTGCCAATATCGTCCCCTGGCGCCCGCCGGGGAACCGCACGCCGACGCCGCAGGAAGCCGCGATTTGCCGCCCGTTCATCGAGCGTCAGATTGCCTTGTGCAATCCCGATATTCTCGTCTGCCTTGGCGGACCCTCGACACAGGAACTGCTCGGCGCCAGGGACGGCATCCTGCGCACCCGCGGGCGCTGGTTCGACTACGACACGGGCAGCCGCACCATCCGGGCGCTCGCGACACTGCATCCCGCCTATCTCCTGCGCCAGCCGACACAGAAGCGCCTCGCCTGGCGCGATTTCCGCGCCCTTCGTCTTTCCTTGACGGCCAAGAACGGCTGACGCATCCTGCGGGCCGGGAACAAACGGAAAATCCATTTGTTTTCCACGGGATAGCTATTTTGTAGCCGATGGCGGCCAGGCGGTCGTGTCGCCGCATGCGGGGGGCTCGATGCGCTGGGGTGACTTTCGCCAATCTGGAAATGTCGAGGATCGCCGTGGCACGGGCGGCGGCGGTGGCGGAATGCGCACGGCCGGCCGGGGTGGCCTCGGCATCGGGACCATGATCGTGCTCGGCATCATCGGCTATGCCCTCGGGATCGATCCGCGCGTGCTCATCGGCGGCGCCGAGATGATGACCGGTGGCGGTTCCGGCTATGAGCAGAGCGCGCCGCAGGCGCAGCGCGGCACGCCGCAGGATCAGGCCGGGCAGTTTGCCGCCGCCATTCTCGGGAACACCGAGGATGTGTGGAAGGAGGTGCTGCCCGCCCAGACCGGCACCCGCTATGAGCCGCCGCGCATGGTGATCTTCTCGGGCGCGACGCGCTCCGGTTGCGGCTTCGCGCAGGCGGCCATGGGGCCGTTCTATTGCCCGCAGGACCGCACGGTCTACATCGATCTGTCCTTCTTCCAGGAAATGCAGACCAAGCTGAGGGCAGGCGGCGACTTCGCCTATGCCTATGTGATCGCGCACGAGGTCGGGCATCACATCGAGAACATTCTGGGCATCCTGCCGCAGGTTCAGGCGCGCCAGCGCCAGTCCGATCAGGTGACGGCCAACCAGTTGTCGGTACGCGTCGAATTGATGGCCGATTGCCTCGCCGGCGTTTGGGCGCATCATTCCAACCGGCGCTGGAACGCGCTGGAGCCCGGCGACGTCGAGGAGGCGATGAAAGCGGCCGAGGCCATCGGCGACGACCGCCTGCAGCGCGCGTCTCAAGGCTATGTCGTGCCCGATTCCTTCACGCATGGCAGCTCCGCGCAGCGCGTGCGCTGGTTCATGACCGGCATGAAGGGCGGCGACGTGCGCCAGTGCGACACGTTCGCCGCGCGCAACATCTGACGATCGCTGCGCCGCAAAAAGTGAAGGCAACCGGGCTCGATTGCGCGATGCGCGGCGCCGTGACACTTGCCGGCGGACGCGCTTGCTGCCATCCCTGTCACGCGCGTTGTCGAAGCGGCAAGCTCATCGAATCCCGGAACGTGGCCATGAACCGGCCATTTTGCGGAAGAAGATGTGACGGTCCCCGGTCGCGCGGCAGGGACATGAGGGGAACCGCGTGGGCGGATGCGAGGCCTCGATGGGCAATTGGAAAGAGGTCACGCGACACATGCGTGACCGGAGCCGGACCGGACACGCGCATGCACTGGCAATCGCGGCGCTGCTCGCGGGCAGCCTCGCTACGGCCGTGCCGGCTGATGCCGCATCGCCGTCGCAGCTTGCGCGCGACCCGCTCGCGCAGGTCGAGCCCGCCGAAAGCCTGGAAGGCAACTTTCTCGCCGCGATCATCGCCGGTGCCGCCCGCGATACGGGCGCAGCCGCGCTGTTCTACCGCGAGGCGCTCAAGGCCGATCCGCGCAATGCCGAGCTGATCGAGCGCGCCTTCGTCGCCTTCGTCGCGGATGGCGCGATGAACGAGGCCTTCCGCCAGGCCGAGCGGCTCGTGCAGCGCGAGCCCAATCATGGAATGGCCAATCTGGTGCTTGGTGTTCGTGCCATGCGCAACAAGCAGTATTCGACCGCGCGCCAGCTCTTCAACAAGGGGCAGCGCGGGCGTGCCGCCGACATCACGGCGACGCTGCTCTCGGCCTGGACCCATGCCGGGGCAGGGGAGGGCGGCCGTGCGGCCGAATCTCTCGACCGCCTGCGCCGCGACACAGCTTTCGCCTCGCTGCGGGATTACCATGCTGGCCTGATCGCCGACATCACCGGCAATTCCACAGAGGCGCTGCGCCGCATGCGTGCCGCCTATGAGAGCGAGCGCACCACGCTGCGCATCGCCGACGCGCTGGGGCGGCTTGAAGCCAAGCGTGGCAATACGGACCTCGCGCGCGGGATCTATCAGGATTTCGAGAAGCTGGCGCCTCGCCAGCCCATCGTTCTGGACGCGCTCGCGACCCTCGATGCCGGTCGCCCGCTGACGCCCTTCATCACCAACGCCCAGCAGGGCTCCGCCGAAGTTCTGTACAGTCTCGGCACGATCGCGCTCAGGCAGGACGATCCGCTGGTTGCGATGATCTATCTGCGTCTCGCACTGCATCTCGACCCCCGCCACACGGTCGCGCTCGTGACGCTTGGCGACGTGCTCGATCGCAACAAGCAGATCGACCGCGCACTCGCGCTTTACGAGCAGGTTCCCGAGGAATCGCCGCTGCGTGCCAGCACCGAGATCCAGATCGGCCTGTCGCTCGAACAGGCGGGCCGCGGTGCGGAAGCCGAGGCCTGGCTGCGAAAGATCAAGGAAAAGCGCCCCAACGACATCGATGCCGTCACGGCACTCGGAAACATCTTCCACTCTCGCAAGCATTTCGCCGAGGCCGCAGGCGCCTTCACGCGTGCGATCGAACTGGTGGGCACGCCCGACCGCAGCCGCTGGTCGCTCTTTTACTATCGCGGCATCGCCCATGAGCGCACGAAGCAGTGGCCCAAGGCCGAAGCCGATTTCAAGCGGGCGCTGGAGCTGATCCCGGAGGGCCTTTCGCGCGAGCGGGCGCTCGTCCTGAATTATCTCGGATATTCATGGGTCGATCAGCACATGAACCTGGAAGAAGCCTTCCAGATGCTGCGCAAGGCCGTCGATCTGCAGCCCCGCGACGGCTACATCATCGACAGCCTCGGATGGGCCTATTACCGCCTCGGCCGCTACGAGGATGCGGTGCGCGAGCTTGAGAGGGCAATCGAACTGCGCCCTGCCGATCCCGTCATCAACGACCATCTCGGCGATGCCTACTGGCGCGTCGGCCGCAGGCTCGAGGCGAAGTTCCAGTGGGCCCATGCCCGCGACCTGAACCCCGAGGCCGAGGAACTGCCCAAGATCCTGCGCAAGCTCGAAGTGGGTCTGCCCGACGCCACGCCGGAATCGGATGCCGCCGACGTGAAAGCTGCCGAACCGCCGAAGAACGGCGGCTGAGCACGATGCGACGCGTCGGCCCGTCATCTCCCTCCCTCTTGCGGGGAGGGGCCAGGCGTGGGGCGCTGCCCGCAAGACGCGCGACGCAGCCACTGCCTGGCGTCGCCGGTCTGACGGTTGACGCGAACTCACCGCGACCCCCATCCCGGACCCTTCCCCGCAAGGGGGAAGGGGGGATGCGCGCATTGAGAACATGTCAGCGCCATCAAGCGGGAGGGCCGTGCCGTTGACAGCACCGCTCACCACCCGCGCTCGTGCCAAGATCAACCTGACCCTGCGCATTCTCGGGCGCCGGGAGGACGGCTATCACGCCCTCGACAGCCTCGTCGCCTTCGCCGGATCACACGATACGCTGTCGCTGGAGCCGGGTCGTCCGCTCGGCCTGACGATCTCGGGCCCCGGCGCCAGCGACGATATCCCGCTGGATCCCGCTGCAAATCTCGTCGGCCGGGCTGCGCTTGCGCTGGCGCGCCGAAGGCCCGGACTTGCATTGGGCCATTTCCATCTCGTCAAGCGCCTGCCTGTGGCATCGGGCATTGGCGGAGGCTCGGCGAATGCGGCCGGTGCGCTTCGCCTGTTGGCCCGCCTCAACGGACTGTCGACAGATGATCCACCCCTGATCGAGGCGGCCGTGGAGACGGGCGCCGACGTGCCGGTCTGCCTGGCATCGCGCGCGCGCATCATGCGCGGCATCGGCGATGAGCTCGGGGCGCCGCTCCCGCTGCCGCGCCTTTTTGCCGTCCTGGTCAATCCGCGTGTGCCGGTCGCGACGGCGGACGTGTTCCGCGCTCTGGGGCTGAGACCCGGCGAGACTCGCGCCGATGCGCAGGATGCCGACGACGTCATGAGCCTGATCCGCACGGGCACGAACGACATGCAGACCGCCGCGCTTGCGGTTGCCCCCGTCATTGGCGAGGTTCTGGCTCTGCTGCGCGAGACGCCCGGCATCAAGCTCGCGCGCATGTCAGGCTCCGGCGCGACCTGTTTCGGCCTTTATGCCGATTGCCGTGCCGCCGCTGCCGCCTTGCAGATCGTCCGGGCGAGGCGGCCCGTCTGGTGGGCCGCCTCGACGCTCCTGTCCTGATACTCAGTGCGCGCGGGCGATGCAGAAATCGACCGCCTGGATCAGCGCCCGGCGCATGTCGCCTTCCGGGAAGATCGCCAGTGCATCGCGTGCCATCGCGCCGTAATGGCGTGCCCGCTCGACCGTATCCTCAAGCGCCTTGTGTCGACGCATGATGGACAGGGCCTGGTCGAGATCGTTGTCGCCGATCTCGCCGCGCGTCAGCGTCCGCTGCCAGAAGGCGCGCTCCTCGTCGCTGCCCCGCCGATAGGACAGGACGACGGGCAGGGTGATCTTGCCCTCGCGGAAATCGTCGCCGACATTCTTGCCGAGCTTGGCGGCCACACCCCCGTAATCGAGGGCGTCGTCGACGAGCTGGAAGGCAATGCCGAGATTCATGCCGTAGCTGCGTGCCGCCGCCCGTTCGCTCTTGCCGCACCCGGCGATGATCGGCCCGACCTCGCAGGCCGCGGCAAAGAGCGCCGCCGTCTTGGCGCGAATCACCGCGAGATAATCGTCCTCTGTCGTGCCCGTGTTCTTGGCGGCGGCGAGCTGCATCACCTCGCCCTCGGCAATCACGGCAGCGGCTGTCGACAGCACTTCGAGCGCCGGCAGCGAGCCGACCTCGACCATCATGCGAAACGCCTGGCCGAGCAGGAAGTCGCCGACCAGCACGCTGGCCTCGTTCCCCCAGAGCATCCGCGCGGCGAGCTTGCCGCGCCGCATGTCGCTCTGGTCGACCACGTCGTCGTGCAGCAGCGTCGCGGTGTGCATGAACTCGACGCTGGCCGCGAGCTTCACGTGACCTTCGCCGGAATAGCCGGAAAGCTGCGCGGTCGCGAGCGTCAGCATCGGCCGCAGGCGCTTGCCGCCCGACGAGATCAGGTGGTTCGCCACCTCCGGAATCATCGTGACGTCCGAACCCGTGCGCGACAGGATCATGGCATTGACGCGACCCATATCGACGGAAAGCAGACGCACCAGCGCCTGGATTCCGTCCCGTTCCTCGGGCCTGTCCTCGAATGGAACGACTACACCCACCATCGACCTCCACCCCGAGCCCATGAGGCCCGGGTCCATGCGCCGCACGGCGCAAAGCTGAATATCTGCATAACCTGCGTCGCCTGTCTGGCAAGCAGCGCGGGCAAGAAATCGGCTACATGTCCCCAAACTGACAGGCTCGTCTGCAGGGAGCAACTCCTCCCCGTGTCGCAGCCTTGTGGAGCGGTGCAAACCTGTGCACCCTGAACCGTGGCTCGTGCCGGCGCACGACCTCGCGAGGCGACCATGCGGGAACTCATGCGCACCAACGATCTCGTCCTGATCAGCGCCGTGGAGGCACTGCTGGCCGAGGATGGCATCGACTGCTTCGTCGCCGACAGCCATGTCAGCTCCATCGAAGGCATGATTGGAGCCTTTCCCCGCCGCATTCTTGTGCTGGATGACGATCTCGCCGACGCTCGCCATGCGCTCCGGGAGGCGGGGCTTGGCCATGAATTGCCGGCGGAAGGCGCGCCGTGACAGATAGGGCAGCCCCGGCGCGGGACGGCTCCGCCACTTGCGCTTCAAAAGACACGGTCGCGCTCCTGCGCGGCAGGCTGCACCTCGTTCAGCCGCCGCGTGGACACCGCCCCGGCACGGACGCGCTGCTGCTGGCGGCAACAGTGCCTTCCTCGACGCAGGGCGGCCTTGTTGTCGATCTCGGGGCCGGCATCGGCACGGTGGGGCTGGCAGCGGCACTCCGTGCGCCTGCCATCCACACCGTGCTTGTCGAGCGTGAGCCGGAGCTTCTCGCCTGCGCAGCACACAACGTCACGCACAATGCGCTCGGCGAGCGGGTTCGCGTGGTGGCACAGGATGTGTTCGCCCGCGCGACGCCGGCTTTCGCGGCCCTGCGCGGCGCGGCCGATATCGTCCTGACGAATCCGCCTTGGACCGAGGCTGGCCGCGACAGGGCCTCGCCCGACGAACTGCGGCGTCGTGCCCATCATTTCGATGCGCCGGGCAATGCGCGCGACGAGGCTGGCCGGGAGCCAGCCGACACAGCCCCGTCAGGGCCAACGGGCGAGGCAGGAACTCAGCCTCTGTCCCTGTGGCTGCGTCGGGCCGCAGCCCTCCTGCGTCCGGGAGGCCGGCTGATGCTCATCCACCGCGCCGACCGGCTCGACGAAATCCTGGCAGCCCTGCCGCGTCATCTCGGCCATCGCGTCGTCCTGCCGATCCATCCGCGTGCACAGGAGCCTGCCCACCGCATCATCGTCGGTGCTGTCCGGGACAGTCGCGCGCCCCTGCGGCTGCTGCCGGGCCTTGTCCTGCATGCAGATGGCGGCTTCACGCCTCAAGCGGTTGCCCTGCATGAGGGCAGCTCCGGGCTCGCGCTCAGGCAGGGCAACCGCTTGAGGCGTGAAGCCGCCATCTGCATGCAGGACAAGGCCC
>JBIPLL010000436.1:0-3153 GCA_044368425.1 Beijerinckiaceae bacterium | reverse complement strand
GCTTGCCCATGGGAGATGTCGTGACGGCAAAGACCTTGCGCGGGATGCATCGAAGGGCGACCGTTCATGAGGTCCGGGGTCCGGTGGGGCGTGCTCATGGCTTCGAGGTCTGCTTGCTGACGCCGTAGCGGACGATGGTGAGGCCGCCAGTGCTCTGAACGACGGGATCATCGACCTTGTTGCTGTCGACGATGCTGCGCAGCGCGAGCGAGAGCTGGCCGATGCGCTGGGCCAGCGCAATCATCTCCGACTGGCGAGGATCGAGCTCCATGGTCGCCGTCTCGCCGACGACCGTGCGCTGCCCGTCCTTTTCCTGAATGTTCTGCCCGATGGCGAGAACCCGGATGTTGCGCAGGATTGTCTCGGACACATAGACGTCGCCGCCCTGGGAGCGGGTCGCCTCCTCGTCCCGGTAGGTGCGAATCACATCCACCCGGTCATTCGGGAGGATGAAGCCGCCTGCGGAGTTCGACCCGCGATTGTCGATCGAGATGGCGACGGCGCGCATTCCCGTGGGCAGAAGCGCGGACATGAAGCCCGACCCCCCTGCCTGGATCAGCTTTTCACGGCGGATCGGCTCGCCGGCCACAAAGTTGAACCTGACCATGGCACCGGCCAGTTCCTTGGACGCATTCGGCGTGTCAGACGCCTTGATGACACCGGTTGGAACGGCATCGGCCGGCCATGCCTGCCAGCGCATGTCATTCTGGCCCAAGGTCGCACCCATAGGGATCTCGACCGCGCTGACGAGAACCTGCGTCATGGCGATCGACGGGGGCGCAGCGACCTGCGTTGGTTCCGCGACCGGCTCAGGCGGGGAGCCGCTGGCCAGATACATGACACCCGCACCTGCGGTGAGGGCTATGCCGAGGACGATGAGCTGGGCGCGTTTCATGGTGTGCCGATCGAGAACGCTTCTGACGTGGCGTTACTTCAACAGGCAATCGTCAACTTATGGTTAATGGATCGCAAACAAATCAAAGCGAGGATGCAAGGATTTCCAATGACTTGCGCCGAAACTCATTCCCGGAAACGAATAATGTTTCAAAAAATACCGGGAACGGAAGGCGCAGGGAGAATCAGGGCGCGAAGGCGGCGGCCCATATCTGCGTTTGCGGCCAGGCCATGAGAGCCCCGAGCGACAGCGCGATTCCATATGGAACACCGCTCTCCTTGTCCTGCAGGCGGGCATACCAGGGCCAGCGCACCGCAAGGGAAGGAAGCGGATTGTTCTTCATCCAGAGCATGAGCAATGTCAGCACGCCTCCGCCGAGCGACGCGACGAACAGAAAATCGGGCATTGCCGCAAAGCCGATCCAGGTGGCCGCCGCAGCCGCGAACTTCGCATCGCCCCCGCCGATCCAGCCCGCCGCGAACATGCAGAAGCCGAGCACAAGGACAAGGAAGCCGGCGGCCAGATGCCACGCGATCGAGACTGGATCGAGACCAACCGCAAATGCCGTGACCGGAAAGGCCGCGAACAAGGCCAAACACAGGCGATTGGCGATGGTCATGGTCAGGAGATCGCTCACCGCGGCATAGACGATGAGAGCCGGAACGACGGCGAGGATGAGGATCGTGGTCACGCGACGTAACTCCCTGTCTTTCCCGGAAGACTAGCGCCCAAGGCTTGCGAAAGCGTAACGGAGGCCGTCGAAGCACGAGTGCGGCCGGGAGGATGTCCGCGTCAATGAAACGATGGTGACGAGACCAGATCCGGCCTTCGTCACGATCCGACCGGCACGGGCCGCAGAAGCGGCCTGCGCCCCTATTTCTTCAATTCGGCAGAGATCTTGCCAAAAGTGGCGACGAGATCGATCCGCAGGTTGATCAGTGCCATGATGATACCGATCGCTATGATGGCGGCGATGAGACCATATTCAATGGCCGTCGCGCCCGTGTCGCCCTGCATAAAACTGACTAAAGCGTTCTTCATGACGTCTGCCCCGCTAATGGCCTTACAGCCGACGGGCCTTTATAATGTTACAACATTTATACTGTCTCAACCGGCAAACCTCTTTGGCACAGGGTAAATACAAGATTTCCATCTCTTCCTGTGGTCCCTGCCAGCAAAAAGGGCCCCGGATCGAGGCCCTTTCGCTCATAACTGCCAAATTTATTTTTTCAGCTCTGTCGAGACCTTTCCGAATGTCGTCCGCAAATCATTTCGCATCGTTGTAATAGCGGTCACGATCCCGACACCGACAATCGCGGCGATCAACCCATATTCGATAGCCGTTGCTCCAGCCTCGGACTTGAAGAACTTCTTCGCAATTCTTCGCATGGCTCTCTCCATAAGCACGAACCCCTGATGTTCTGTTATAATATTGATCTTGAGGCATTGAAGAAGTATGAATTTGGAGCCACGGCCAATACAACGAATCCCCCTGAATATATCTTGATTACTACTCTGATAATAACCCGACCTTCTCCTGTTATTTGGTCGCAGATTCCACCCAGAGACGTTTCGCTGCCGAATCTGCACCCTTTCGTTGCAGGCCACCTCCGGGACACCGGTTTGGCGAGATGCGATGAACGGCGCGTTGTAGCCAGCCAACCTGGATCGGCAGGGGCTGGTCCATGGCGAGGACTGTGGTTGGGTCGCTTCCGCTCGAACCGGACCGGGCTGCAGGTCCACCCTCCGGCCTGCCGCATCCGGTTTCAGCGAACTGGAATATGGTCGCACGGAACATGGTCCTGGCCTGTGCCTGCCCCACCGATCGGAGCCGCCGTCAGGGACAGGCGAGCGACCAGCATGTGCCCCGGGCGCGCGCCATGCGAAATGCGTCCCGCGGACGGGACAAAGACATGTCCCAGCGTGATGATGCGAGCGATCGGCGCGTCCGGCGTTCGCATTCCGCCCGGACGAGAGCGGCGAGCGGTGCATCTCGTCAGAAGCCCGCGACCTGACAGCGCGCGCGATCCATCGAGACGACATTGCACCCACACAAGAAAAAGGGCCCCCGTTCGGGAGCCCTCTTCGTCTGGATGCGATCCAGCTTACTTCTTCAGTTCGGTCGAAACCTTGCCGAAGGTCGTGTTCAGGTCGGTCTTGAGGCTGGTGAGGGCCGTCACGATGCCGACGCCGACGATGGCGGCGATGAGGCCGTATTCGATGGCCGTGGCACCCGACTCACACTTCACGAAACGGGA
>JBIPLL010000682.1:0-3155 GCA_044368425.1 Beijerinckiaceae bacterium | reverse complement strand
CAATAATGCAGAACAACCCCAGGAACTAAATGCTTGGGAAAAGTACAAGTTAGAAAACAATCAGCCATCAACCAACGTTGAAGCGGTTGCTCAAGAAAATAATGTTGAGGCATCAGTTTCTGAAGTACCAGAGTCTTCTGATGCTATTACAACAGCAGATCTTAGCGCATCTTCAAGTGATACAGTCCAGGCTGTAGGAGCAATAGACAATGGCGTAATCGGTGTTACAGCAACACCACGTCCAGTCAAAAAGGCTGCTGATGCTTCTCCAAAGAAGTCAAATAAGACAGTAGCAATTTACTCTACAAAGAACGTAAGTTGGAGTTCAGTTGGTAAGGTATATCGTGGATATAACATCGTTACACCAGACCAGGCTGAAAAGTGGTTAACACGTAGCCATGTTAGACTTGCTACACCAGAAGAAGTAGCCAAGGAGTTTGGCAACTAAATGGAGATTCTGAGAGTTCCGCCATACAATTTAAGTGTAACGCTTGATGTTGAATCAGCGTCTACAGTATATAACTATACAATTATTGATATGGCGGACTCTTCAGAGGTAGTCGGAATAGCGACTTCAGATGCTTCAAATAAAATAACAATACCACTGTCTTCAAAATATGACGGTCAGTATAAAGTCACGGTAGGCGGAGAAGACACATATGTAGATGTAGTAAGACCATACTCAAACCCAAATGATAATGGATCAACTGCTACAGAAGTACAAGCATATAGAAAGAACGAAGAATTAGCAAGAGCAATAATAGACTCGGTTTGTGATGTAGATTTCTATTTTAGAAAAAAGACAATTGAGACAACTGGTTTGGGATTAGATTATATTCCTATTTGGGTAAATGCAAAAAAGATTTTAAAGGTTTATGAAAACAATGTTTTGGTTTATGATGCAGATGATGTAGAAAACTCCACTTTTGTGTTTGAGATAACTTCAGACGGATCTGCAGTTACAACAAAGTATCCAGACTTAGTTAATAGAAACGAATCAAATCCAATTCTTTATCCTGGATCACCTACAGATTATTTAGATTTTCTTTTTTCAGAAAGAGGCTTCCCAAGAGGTTGGGATTATAAGATAGAACTAGAGGTTGGATATCATAAGGTTCCATCAGATATAGTAAGAGCAACAGAGTTACTAATACATGACATTGATTGTGGCAAGTTAGATTATTACAAGAGATACATTGGTTCATACAACACAGACCAATTTAGAATTCAGTTTGATAAGGCTGTATTTGACGGCACTGGAAATTTATTAGTCGATAAGATATTGGATAAGTATCGTAAACCGATTGAGTTCGTCGGGGTTCTATAATGGTAATATGCGAAACTCCAGACTTCGCATTTCCAATGCAAGCAGATGTTTATCACCCAATAGTTGAGCAGGGTGTCTATGGTGAAGTTAAAAAGACTTGGATATTAGATAGAACAATTGCATGTTCTTTTGCTCCAGCAGGTACAGCATTTAAAGAAGAAGTTGTTCCAAATATAAATATTACACAGGATAAGATACTTCTTGGACGTGCTAAAACTGATATTAGAATTTCAAGTTTAGAGGCTCGTAACTCAATTACCAATGTTATTATTACAAACATTCGTGATAAAAATTGCAATGAGATATACACAGAAACGTCAGGCCCACGTGCAGGTAAGTCTACAATATTTGAAATAGCAACACAAGATCCATTTACTGGTCCGTTTGGAAATGTAGATTATTATAAATTAATTATTCGTAGGTCTGAAAATCAGGCGGTAGATGTTTAATGTTAAAGATACATTTTAATAGTAGACAGTTTCAGAAAGAAATGAACAATATAATAAACTACTCCACTGGTTTCATTGATGGGATTGGTCGTGGAAAGAAGGCTATGTATGCAACACTAGGGCCACAGATATCAGAGTTAGCATCACAGTTTGTAGATGCAAACGCAAGAGTGTCTCCAGAACTACTACATCACGTATACGAATGGCATAGAACTGGAAGCCCAGAAGCAAGATTATTTGATATTGATTTTACAGTTAGCAATCTTGGTTTAACATTTAGATCATCATTAAAGCAGTCCACATCAATTAAGAATGGATCTAATGTTCCATTTTATAACAAAGCAGAAGTTATGGAAAAGGGTATTGGTGTAACAATTAAACCAACAAGGGCACAGGCATTAAGGTTTGAAATAAACGGAGAAGAAATGTTTACTTCAAGAGAAGTTAGGGTTGAAAATCCTGGAGGACAAACAGAGGGACAGTTTAAAAATGTCATCTCTAATTTCTTTGGAGTTTACTTTAGACAATCATTTTTGGAGTCAAGTGGTCTTGGACAATACTTTAAGTATCCAAAGGTTTATGCAAAAAATTTAAACGCAGGAAAACGTGGCGGAAGATCTGTAGGATTAAAGGCTGGATATCAGTGGGTAGCAAATGCGGGGGCAATTAAATGACAGAATCAACATCAGTATTAAATACACCAGTGCTATGGATTAATCAGTATCTAAAAGAAAAGATTGAACTTTTAACAAACTTAGAAGATGTTCCCTTTTTCCCAACAGGACCATCAACACTTGAAACTCTTCAAACACAGTTTCCAGATGGTGGAACTATGGCAGTCTACGATAGAATGTTTAGAATGCGTAGGGGTCCATTCCCACACATTAAATGTGAACAGGTGCTATATTATTTTTATGCAACTGGAGAAAGTCCAGCCTTAAAAATGATTCAAATCCAAGAGGCAGTTCTTAGACTCTTAGATCGTGGAGATGAGAGTGCTGAAGAACTAAATCAGTGGGTTCAAGGAAAGACCTTTGATGGAATGAGTTGTGAATTCTTTTTTCATAATTTCAAGATATATCAGTTAGAAGAGGCAAGAGATATAGTCGACTTTGGAACAGCCCGAACTTATGCGGGAAACAAGATAATTATTGACTATGACTATCATCAATCAACCAATAAATATGAAAAAATTGATGAGTCCCCTAAAGATAGACCAAGATATAACAAAAATGTAGTCACTGACCCAGGAATACTATCATAAAAAGGCTGTATAATTATTAACGAGGAAACACGCCTTTTAATTCTAAACAAATAAAGAGGTGAAATACATGGCATATACACGTGGTACTAGCAATAATATCATCGTTGGTGCAGCA
>JBIPLL010000434.1:0-3155 GCA_044368425.1 Beijerinckiaceae bacterium | reverse complement strand
ACACGGTCAGGAACAGGTATTTGGGCTTGTCGGACGGCGCGATCGCCATGAACGTGGTCAAAAGCTCGTCCTTGGAATAGCGTCCGCCGATCACCTTTTCGGCGGTGCCGGTCTTGCCGCCGACGAAATAGCCCTGCACCTCCGCACGCTTGGCCGAGCCCTTCTCCGCGTTCAGGCGCATGACATAGCGCATGGCCTCGCTGGTCTCAGGCTTGACCACCCGAACCGCCTTGGCGCGGGCCTCCTCCTCTGTGCGCTTGAGGAAGGTCGGCGTGATCATGTAGCCGCCATTGACGAGCGCCGCCGTTCCGGCGAGCGCCTGCAGCGGCGCAACCGCAAGACCATGGCCGAAACCGATCGTCATCGTGTTCAGTTCACCCCAGCGCTGCGGCACGATGGGTTCGGCGTTCTCGGGCAATTCGGTGCGCAGCCGGTCGAGCTGACCGAGCCGCTTGAGGAACGCGCGATGCCCCTCGACGCCGACCGACAGCGCCATGCGCGCCGTGCCGATATTGGAGGAGTGAACGAACACTTCCGGCAGCGTCAGCACGCGTCCGGCGCCACGATAATCGTTGATCTGGAAACGGCCATAGCGCAGGGCCGAACGCGCATCATAGGTCGAGTGCACCGTCGCCTTGCCGACATCGAGCACCATCGCCGTCGTGATGGCCTTGAAAGTCGAGCCCATCTCGTAGACGCCGACATTGATGCGGTTGATGCGGGTCGGTTCCAGCGCATCGACCGGATTGTTCGGGTCATAATCGGGCAGCGAAACGAGCGCGACAACCTCCCCCGTATTCACGTCGAGGATGGCGCCCGCTGCGGCCTTGGCCTTGAAGCGCGTCATGCCCTTCATCAGCTCGTCGCGCATGGCATGCTGCACGCGCAGGTCGATGGAGAGCGCGACGGGCTTGAGGTCGCTCGCCTGCGTCGCAAGCCCGGCGCCGAGCAGGTCGCCTAGCCCCTGGCTGTCGATATATTTCTCGATGCCCGCGATGCCGACATTGTCCACATTGGCAAAGCCCAGCACATGCGCGGCCGCAGGCCCGTTGGGATAGACGCGCTTGTTCTCGGGCAGGAAGCCGATCCCGGGAATGCCCAGCCGATGCACTTCCGCCTGCTGGCGGGGCGTGATCTCGCGCTTGACCCAGGCAAAGCCGCGCTTGGTGCCGAGTTTCTCACGCAGTTCACGCGCGTCGAGATCGGGCAGCACGGCGGTCAGCAACTCCACCGCCTCGTCCACGTCGATGATCTTGCGCGGCTCGGCAAAGACCGAAACCGTGCGCACATCCGTCGCCATGATCGCGCCGTTGCGGTCCACGATATCGGGACGCGCCGCCGAGATTGACGAGGCCGTCGCCCGGCGCAGGCCCGTCTGGCCTTCCGGGAAGAGGGCAAAGCTCACCAGCCGGGCCCCGATCACGGCAAAGACACCACAGAAGACGACGGCAACGAGGCCGACACGCGCGGCACTCTTTTCGCCCTTCAGGCGGATCAGCCCGCGTACGAAGGCGGCCGCGTTGAAGCGGCGCCCCTTCAGCGGAGTATCAAGGGGTGTCGGGCCTGTGGCCTGCGGATCGGTCTTGTCTGGCGCGCCGGTCATTGCACACGCTCGCGGGCAGGAGGAGCCGGTTGGGCAGGAGCAGCCGGTCGGGATGGAGGCGCCGTCCGGGACGCTGGCGCCTCGGGTGCGGGCCGGATTGAACCCGTGGTCAGAGGCGCACGCGTGCCCGGCGTCGCGGCGGGCGTCGTCGCGCTGCGCGTTGCGCCGGATTTGGGCGCGGACGGCGTTTCGGTTGCGATCAGGCCGAGCAGCTCGAGCTTGCGGCCGAGTTCGTCACCCGTCGGCTTGGGCGGAATGTCGGTCAGCCTGACGATCTGCTGAACGGAGATCGGCTGCAGGTCGAGATGCTTCTCGGCCAGCGTCTGGAGACGATCCGGCCGGTTCAGCCGCTGCCATTCAGCGCGCATGACGGCAATGGCGTCGCGCTCTTTCTGGACACGGTTGTTCAGCTTCGCGACCTGCTCGGCGAAATACACGGAGTCGTATTTCACGGAATAGGCATAGGCCGCCGACGCGATCAGCGAGCCGATGGCGATCACATGCAGGAATCGCAGCATCGCCTATCTCCGCCGGTAGGGTGCGGGCGACAGCGGGGATGCCGCCAGCGCCATGGTTTCGGGCTCGGGCGGCAGGGCCGGACCGGGCAGCCGCTCGGCCACCCTGAGCTTGGCCGACCGCGCGCGTGGATTGGCCGCGGTTTCCGCTTCCGTCGGCGCGATCAGCCCCTTGCCGACCGGCGCGAAGGTCGCCGGCTGGACTTGGGCGGGCGGCAAATGGCGCGAGGCCGTTGGCGCGCGACCGGAGCGCTGTGCCAGGAATGTCTTGACGATGCGGTCCTCGAGCGAATGAAACGTGACGACCGCAAGCCGCCCCCCCGGCGCGAGCACCCGCTCTGCCGCATGCAGCGCGCGGGCAAGCTCACCGAGTTCGTCGTTCACGCCGATCCGAAGCGCCTGGAAGGTCCGCGTCGCGGGATGAATGGCGCCGGGCTCCGAGCGAACGACGCGCGAGACGATGGCAGCGAGCTGTTGCGTCGTCGTGATCGGAGCCTCGGCGCGCGCCGCCAAGATGGCACGCGCCACGGCCCGCGAGCGCCGCTCCTCGCCCCAGCGATAGATCAGATCCGCAAGCTCTGTTTCGCCCAGCCGGTTGACGAGATCAGCCGCGCTTTCGCCCTCGGACGACATGCGCATGTCGAGCGGCCCTTCGAAGCGGAAGGAAAAGCCGCGCTGCGCCTGATCGAGCTGCATGGACGATACGCCGATATCCAGCACGACCCCGCCGACGGACGCGATACCGGCCTGCGCGGCAATGGCATCGAGATCGCCGAAGCGACCGGAGGCGAGAACGAGACGCCCGGCGGAAGATGCGACGAGATCCTGACCCGCGCTGATGGCGCTCGGATCACGGTCAATGGCAAGCACGTCGCGCGCAGGAAAGGCATCGAGGATGAGCCGCGTATAGCCGCCGGCCCCGAAAGTGCCGTCGATGATGGTTCCGTCAGCACCGCCGCACGCGGCCTCCACCGCCTGCGGGCCCATAACGGGAATATGCGGCGAGCCTGCACCCGCCGGCACCCTGTCATCCCGTG
>JBIPLL010000705.1:0-3158 GCA_044368425.1 Beijerinckiaceae bacterium | reverse complement strand
CGATGATCCGAGCCGCCCTAAGTACTTTATCGCTGCCGACCGCACTCGGTGATGCGGCGAACAAGGTACTGATGGAAAGTTACCTCGAGTCGCCTGCAACCTGGCGTGCATTTTCCTCGATCAAGTCGGCGGTTGACTTCAAAGATCACACGGGTGTTCGCCCCAGCGAAACCCGTGATCTGACGGAGTTGGCTCCCGGTGGTGAGATCAAGCACGGGTCCTTGGCCGAGTCGACCTATAAGTATTCGGTCGATACGTTTGCCAAGATGCTCGGTATGGATCGACGCGACATCATCAATGATGATTTGTCGATGTTCGATGAAACATCGCGGTTGCTGGGACGCGCAGCGATGCGGTCCCTGAGCGATTTGGTCTATAAAACACTGCTAGCTAACACGGGTTCATTTTTCTCCGGTGGAAACAGCAACTACGACGCTGGTGCTGGTACAGCCCTGAGCGTTACGTCGCTGGAAGCTAGTATCGCCAAAATGATGGCGCAGCGTGATGCCGAGAAACGCGATCTGGATATTCGGGCCCAAACGCTGTTGGTTCCTCCTGAGTTGCAGGTCTCAGCAAAGCAATTGCTGATGAGCGAGTTTATTCAGAGAGCAAACAATGATGTGCCAACCGGAAACGCGCTCAAGAACTCAGTGGGGCTTGAGGTTGAGTCTCGATTGTCCAATAGCGATCGGTTCTCTGGAACGAGTGCCAAGGCCTGGTACTTGTTTGCAAGCCCAGCCGATACGCCGATCATCGTCGCGTTCCTTCAAGGCAAGCAAACGCCAACGGTTGAGTTCTTCGGACTCGACAGCGACGTAAATCGATTGGCTGTTTCCTGGCGAGTCTATTTTGATTACGGTGCGGCTCTTGCCGATCATCGTGCCGCATACAAGGCCAAGGGCGAGGCCTAATAACTCTCCTGGTTGTAAACGACCCACCTACACATCCAAACAAATAAAGAACGATCGACCGACTCCGCCATCTGGCGACTGCGGTCTGCTTTTCGGAGCAGACCGTCACGCCAATTTTTTTTCCGCTGCAATTAGCAGTACAAGGCGAAGGAGATGATGTATGACGATCGCAGATGTATCCCATGGGCTTGTTCGTTTTTACAACGACGGACCCGATTTCCCCTCCACTCCCACATTGATCGAAGCCGAACAGGCGTATCGCAACCAGTTCGCTGAGGCGGCAACGACGGTAGCCAATTGGTTTGACGGTCCTGACTACTGGGCTATCGATGCGGCTTGGGAGAATCGACGCAACACACGCGAAAATGCGGAGCGGCTTGTGCCAAGTGCTGAACTCTATGGTCAGCCCGAAATGGACAGCGAGCAAATTCTCTACAGCGAAAATCATGAAGTTGCAGCCTCGAGTGCTCGCGGTCGCGTTCAAGCGTTCGAGATCGCAGCTGAGGCATGGGAGCAATTTGAAAACGAGGGTGTTCCCACCGAAGTGATTCGTCGACTGGTGATGGAGCCTTGGTCTGAGCGCGTCTTGGAGTGGTCTCGACAGGTGATTGATTCAACCAACATTGAGGTGCCTCCGATGCCAACAGCGAGTATCCCATCACCAAATCTTGTAAAGCTCGAGCAATATAAGCAGCCAGCAATGCCGCAGCCACTAGTAGCAAAGGCACAGATGCAGTTATGCCGAAGAATAGCGACGAGAATGACAACGGAACAATGTCTCATGTCTACAACCACCTCGATGCGTTTGCAGCACGACTCGGTTGCTCGTTTGTACTTGTGCACCACAGTAGCAAAGGAAATCAATCCGGCAAATCGGTCACCGATGTCGGTGCTGGTGCCGGCAGTCAAAGCCGAGCGACCGATACCCATCTGATTCTAAGACCTCACGAAGTCGACAATGTGATTGTTCTAGATGCAGCGGTTCTTCGTTCATCGTCTTAGCGAGAATGTTGTACGCCTCGCCGAAGGGATTGATCGAGTCGATTAGGTCGACATTCAAATCTCGAACATCGGTCACATAGCGGCGAATCCCGTCGATCAGCGCCGTGTTCGAAGTTGCACCACTGCCACTCGCTTTCTTGCCACCCATCTGAATCAGGTTAAGGGCTGCAACGGCGCGCTGCCGAATAGCCTCTTGGTCTTGCTCAGACAAGTCGGGGTACTTGTCGCGAATAATCTTGCCCATTCGCTGCTGAGTTGTTTCCTGAGGCGGAAGCTCGTCATTGAACAAGCCATCCTGGACGGTGCGGGTGTCTTGAACGAAGGAAGCCAAAACCTCGTTGAGGTCTTCACGGCAGATTCTGGTAGCTTCGTCACTCTCGGGTTCGATGAGTCCATTTATCTCAATCTGAACACCGCCAGTCGCAGGGTCCACGCCAACATTGCAGCGACCATGGTCGTATCCGTCAGTTCCGTAGTCCAACCCCGGCTGAGGGCCGCTCGGAACATTGGGGCCGTTCGGTACGTTGGCTGGCGTCTTTGGACGGAACTCGAAACGAGGTGCGAGCACTTGTTCCATCAGCAAACTAGCGGCGATCGCTTTGAGTGTGTCGTTGACCGCCTCGGTAACAGCTTGCTCACCTGCGTCCGGCTCGGCGATCAAGTTAGTGAATCTGGCCCTTGTCTTGCCGACTGCATCGCGTGTCGCTCGACCGATGATTTGCACGATTTCAGTCAAGCTACTGCGGTAACCGATGGTCAGAGCATGTTCGCACCAAATCCAATCGAAACCCTCTTTGGCCATCCCCAAGGCGATAATGATGTCCACGTGATCTCGATTTTCGCGACCTACCGGATCACGGAGCGCGGCTGCAACCTTCTCACGTTTGATCGGTTCATCGTCCACGAGATCCGCAATTCGCAGAGTTCGTCCTGTCGATGTTTTCACAAGCTGGAACCCTGTGGCATCATCGGTGCCCAGCCACTCACCTAAGGTCTCCAGGATGTGCTCAACTTCTTTGTGCTTGTCTTGAGTGCTTTCGCGGCTGTTAACATTCGGGATGTGAATGATCGTCTTTTCGTTCTCGTCGAGAACCTTTGGAAGATCATCAAGGTAGCTTCCTGAATAGAAGTAGTAGCCAATGTCCAACTGCTTCAGATGCTTATAGCCGCTGAGTTGTTCGTAGTAGGTGTAGGTCACCGTCACAAACCGCCGCTCATCTTCAGGCATCAGCACGGCAGCAGCAT
>JBIPLL010000432.1:0-3163 GCA_044368425.1 Beijerinckiaceae bacterium | reverse complement strand
TGACGTTTCGCTTGATCAGCGTAAATTCGTTATGCGACGTCACGAGCGTATAGACGGTCAGATAAAGCGCCGTCAGGGCAAGGGCAGTGCTGAAAAACAGCGCGAAGGCGGGCAATCCGCTGACAGCCTTCATCCACATCGTCGTCTCCCGGAATCACCGCCCGATGCGGCTCGGAAGCGACTTTGACGGCCCGGACGCGCCCGATGCAAGCGCGACGGGCTCAGGTCATGCGTTCAGGCTGCGGATTGAAACCGGATGGCGACCCCATGCGCCACGTCCGGCCCGACACTCAGGCCACGGGCATCGCTTCGATAGGCAATGCCCTCCCGGCTCAGGCGCCCCGCCAGGGCGGCTGTGTCCGGGATCTGGACACAGAATCCCGCAAAGGACGGCTCCGGACGGCTGGCGACTTCAGGCGTGCCGAGCAGGAACGCCCCGGCTTGCGGGCTGGCGATCTCGATCATTCCGCGCGGCAACCGCGCGCCAACCCCCATCGAGGTCGAGACGAGATCGGTCACGCCGCTGAAGGCCTTGAGGAACACATGATGGTCGCTCGGATTGTCGGCGATCATCACGACCGAGCTGACGCCTGTCGCCCCATTGGCATGATGCTGCAGCGCCGCGTTCCAGAACAGATCCGGCCGGTGCTGCCGGCAGGAGAAGAAACCGCAATGGGGAGCCAGCGGATCGCGCGCGAAGGCGAGCGTGAACGCGACCTCGACCAGCTGCCCGGCCGCGTCGCGCCCCATGCGCCGGAAGGTGAACGGCTTGAAATCCCCGATGCCGGAGGCCGCGAAGGTTTTCGCATCCGCTTCCCCGTCCTCGCTTTCGAGGACAAGCATGGCAAGCCCCTCGCCCCGCTTCAGCGCGTCGCGCATGAAACCGCCGAACGAAAACTCGCGCGCGCCGGTCTCGGGCTCGGGCATGTCGGCTGGAACCGCGAGGAGTTCGAGGAATGTGCCCGGAAACTGCACGAGCCGATTGCGCGTGCCCCACGGATGCTGGTTCACCGGCCCGACCTGAAAGCCGAGCCGCTCATAAAGGCGGCCCGCCACGTCGAGATCGGCCACGCCGAGAACGAGATGGTCCAGCCCGCGCGCGCCCATCAGACGAGACGGCTCTGTTCGACGGCGGCGCCGATGAAGCTTGCGAACAGCGGATGCGGCTCGAAGGGACGCGACTTCAGCTCGGGATGATACTGGACGCCGATGAACCACGGATGGTCCGGGAATTCGACCGTCTCCGGCAGGAGACCATCCGGCGATACGCCCGCAAATCGCAGACCCGCCGCCTCAAGCCTCTCGCGATACGACATGTTGACCTCGTAGCGATGGCGGTGGCGTTCCGAGATATCGCTCGATCCGTAAATGTCCGCGATCCGGCTGTCGGGATCAAGTCTGGCGGCAAAGGCACCCAGCCGCATCGTGCCGCCGAGATCGCCGCCCGAACGCCGCTGCTCGAGTTCGTTGCCCCGCATCCACTCGGTCATCAGGCCGACAAGCGGCTCGGGCGTCGGGCCGAACTCCGTGGAGTTCGCCGCCTCGATACCGGCAAGCGACCGCGCCGCCTCGATCACGGCCATCTGCATGCCGAAGCAGATCCCGAAATACGGCACCTTGCGCTCGCGCGCGAAACGCGCCGCCTTGATCTTGCCCTCCGCGCCGCGCAGGCCGAACCCGCCCGGCACGAGAATGCCGTGGACATGCTCGAGGAACGGCGAGGGATCCTCGCGCTCGAAGATCTCGGACTCGATCCAGTCGAGCTTGACGCGGACCCGGTTCGCAATACCGCCGTGATGCAGCGCCTCGATCAGCGACTTGTAGGCGTCCTTCATGCCCGTGTACTTGCCGACGACCGCGATCGTGACCTCGCCTTCCGGATTGGCGATACGTTCGCTCACGGCGTTCCAGCGGGTCAGGTCGGGCTTGGGCGCGGGATCGATGCCGAAGGCGGCAAGCACCTCACGGTCGAGCCCGGCAGCATGATAGGCGGCCGGCACGTCATAGATCGAGCCGACGTCGCGCGCCTCGACAACCGCCGTCTCGCGCACATTGCAGAACAGGGCGAGCTTGCGGCGCTCCTCGCGCGGGATCTCGCGATCGGTCCGGCAGAGCAGAATATGCGGCTGGATGCCGATCGAGCGCAGCTCCTTCACGGAATGCTGCGTCGGCTTGGTCTTGAGCTCGCCCGCGCTGGGAATGAACGGCAGCAAGGTCAGGTGCACATAGACCGCGTGGCCGCGCGGAAGGTCGTTGCCAAGCTGCCGGATCGCCTCGAAGAAGGGCAACCCCTCGATGTCGCCGACCGTGCCGCCGATCTCGACCAGCACAAAGTCATAGGCGTCATTGTCCGACAGCACGAAGTCCTTGATGGCATTCGTGACATGCGGGATCACCTGCACGGTGCCGCCGAGATAATCGCCGCGCCGCTCGCGCGTGATGATCTCCTGATAGATGCGGCCGGTGGTGATGTTGTCCTGCCGGCAGGCCGGGCGCCCGGTGAAGCGCTCGTAATGGCCGAGATCGAGGTCGGTTTCCGCCCCGTCATCGGTCACGAAGACCTCGCCGTGCTGATACGGGCTCATCGTGCCCGGATCCACGTTCAGATAGGGGTCGAGCTTGCGCAGGCGCACGCTGTAGCCACGGGCCTGCAACAGCGCGCCGAGCGCTGCCGAAGCGAGACCTTTGCCGAGCGAGGAAACCACGCCGCCGGTGATGAAAACGTACCGCGCCATGGGGTTTGACCTGTAATTGCCCAAGCGTGATTCGCTAAGCGCGCAATCGGCCAGAGGGCTCATCTGTCCACATGGACCTGACGTGCAGGCCCACAAAGTGAAGGGGCCGGTCGCCCGGCCCCTGGAAACATGCCGCGACGGGCGCTCGCCTCAGCGCGACAGTGGCGCGGCGGGGGCCGCCGGCTGGGCCGGGCTGTCGCCCTGCAGACGGCGCAGCTCGTCCAGAACACCAGGTGTCTGGCCGCCCTGGCCGCCGGTTGCCGGCGCGCCCGGCTGCCCGGGAGCCGTGATCGGCGGGGGCACCGTGTCGAGGATCGAGCGGTTCGTGCGCCCCATCCCGGCGACGACAGTCAGGAGGATGCTCGTCAGGAAGAAGGCCGCGCCGAGAATTGCGGTCGCACGCGTCAGCGCATTGGCCTGGCCTCGCC
>JBIPLL010000431.1:0-3164 GCA_044368425.1 Beijerinckiaceae bacterium | reverse complement strand
CGACACCCGACAGCCGTGAGCGCTTCATGGGTCGCGTGGAGCGCGAGGTCGCGCGGCTGGCTCGCTGATACAGCGCCATGGGGATGCAAGATGCAGGCTTGACCTGCCGGGGGAGTAGACAGCACAGCCGGCTCAACTCATGATTGCGCCGGCTTTTCGTGCCGGATCCGGAGCATCGGGCAGAAGGCCGGGAGAGGAGCGCCACCATGAACGCCGCTGCCAAGACCGCCACGAATTCCGCGACTGCCACCGGCCCGTCACGCAAGAGCATCGGACTTGTCCTGGGACGGGCTGCACGGCTCCACCGCACAAGGCTTGGCCAGCTTCTGGCCGATCTCGGCCTGTTCCCGGGACAGGAGCAGGTTCTCGGCGCGCTGGCCGCCCAGGAGGCGGTTGGCCAGCCCGATGGCCCGGCAATGGGCATGGGAGCACTCGCCACCCAGCTCGGCGTCAGACCGCCGACGGTCTCGAAAGCCATAGGCCGGCTGGAAGCCCAGGGGCTGGTCGAACGCGTGGCCGGGCAGGGTGATGCGCGAGGTGTTGGCGTGCGCCTGACACAGGCGGGCCGAACCAAGGCGGCGGCTCTCGACTCGCTCTGGCGCATGGTCGAGACGCAGATGCTGGACGGCTTCGACGGCAAGGATCGCAAGCGCCTGCGCAAGCTCCTGCGCCGCCTGGCCGCCAATCTCGACCAGCGTTCGCCGGACGAGCCGGGCGCGGAGGACGACGAGGACGAGGCGCCCGCCGCCTGAACGAGAAGCCGGGAGGGCCTTGGCGGGAGGGCCTTAGCGGAAGGGCCTTGGCGGCCGGATCAGGCGACGATGACGGTCGCGCCGACCTGCGTGCGGTTATAGAGATCGATCACGTCGATATTGCGCATGCGGATGCAGCCCGACGATACGGCCTGCCCGATCTTCTCCGGCTCATTGGTGCCATGGACACGATAGAGCGTGTCGCGTCCGCGCTCGTCATAGAGATAGAGGGCGCGGGCGCCCAACGGGTTGTCCGGTCCGCCCGCCATGGCGCGGACATGCGGCCAGCGCTGGCGCATTTCGGCCGGGGGATTCCAGTTTGGCCATTCCGCCTTGCGCGCGACGGTGGCGGTGCCCTTCCAGCCATAGGCCTCGTCGCCGACGGCCACGCCGTAGCGGATCGCCTTGCGGTCGGGCATCACGTAATAAAGATATGGGCCGCGCTGGTCGACGACGATGGTGCCGGGCGCCTTGCCCGTCGGGTCGTCGATCAGGTAGCGCTCATAGGGCTTCCAGACTTCGGCGTTGGGAGCCTTGGCAAGCAGCGTGCGATCCCGCTCGGAAATCACGGGCTCGGCCACCGGCTGGAAGCGGCACGCCCCCAGCGTCAGCGACATGACACCCAGCCCAAGAACATCCCGCCGGCGCATTCCATCCCCCTCGGCGGCCCGAAACCGCCACATGATCACAACTAAAAGCTGCGCCGACATTCACCAAACATGGTGAATGAAGCCTTAACCGGACCAGTCGGGACAAACCGGCAAGGCCGCGAGGCGCACTCGGACGCGCGGCTGGTGCGACAGCAGCTTTGTTATTGCGCCACAAAGCGGATCGGCTCAACGGAGACGATGGTCGCGCCTCGGCCCTGGCGCACAAAAGAACCCGGCGTGACCGCACGGGCACAGTGGTTGCAGACGGGCGCGCCTATCGCGTTTCGCGGCGATTGACGCCGGCGGGGTTGTCGCGCGGCTCCGACACCCAGATCGTCAGGCCCTTATCGGGCGCTGGCAGGAGGTCCGGGCGGGCGGTCGGCTTTCCGTCAACGATGTCCTTGGCGATATCGAGTGCGCTGAACGGCGACCAACTGGAGTCCGGATACGGCAGGGGCGCCACGAGACTGTCACGCAGTCCCAACGCATCGGCAGGCCCTCCCAATCCCGGAAAGGCACGGGCCGCCGCAAAACTCATGTCCGGCTGGAACGGCGAGAATCCGCCCCCCTCGCGCTCAAATACGATCCCGGACCGCGTTCCGTCGGGCAGTTCGACCGTCGGCAGCATCTGCCGGTAGATCTGATCACGCTCCTTGTTGATCGCCACAACCGTTTCCATCGAGACATCGGGGCCAAGAACGGTCGTGAAGCGCTTGCCACGATCGCGGCTGATGAAGCCGAGACCGGCCTGCTCATGGTCCGGCCCCAGATGCTTCACGAGCGCCTGATGCTGCGCTCGCACCATGTTCTCGATGATCACGTTGCCACCCCCATGGGCGACAGGCACAAGACTGCCGTCGGCGGTGACGGCCTTGCCCCGGTCGTTGACATCCTTCAGACCGCGCGGCTCCGTCGCCGTCATCGTCACGCTGCGGTTCGAGGCCCGCGCATTGTCGAGCATATATTGCAGGCGAGCCAGACCCTGCCCCTGATGCAGGACAGAGATGCCCTCGCCTGCGAGGTTCCGGAACACGGATTCGAGCGGCGCCGCCTTGCGGGCCGCGTTGATACCCCCCTCGAGCTGGGCGATGGCTCGCTGCGAAGCCTCTGGATTCGACCAGTCGACCTGGGCGATATCGGGCACACCCCACAACTTTCGCTCCAGCTCGGCAGACGGCAGCTGGGTGTCGGCAAAGGTTGGCAGGGCACCGGGAAGCACCTGTGGCCGGGCGCGCTCGCCATCGGAGACGTTCCAGCGACCCTGGGCATAGGCGTTTTGTATGTCGTCTCCGGCCCCGGCCAGTCGGTTTGGCGTGAGCCCCCCCTGACTGCGCCTGAACGTGGACAACATCTGCTCCGGCGTCGAGCCATAGGTTGGTCCCAGGACAAGTTCGGAGCGTCCATCCTTTTCGATGACGACACCGCCATTCTTGAAGAAGGGAGCCCCCTTCGCATGCAGGACGCCGGGGCCTTCGTGATCGATCGAATCCAGCAGCGCCGCGAGCGTAACCCCGCCACGATGATCGCCGGGCTTGATCACCTTTGCAGACGACGTGCCGGTGGGAATAGGGATCAGGCTTGTCGCATTGCGCAGGGCGACCTCTTCGTGAACGAGCTTCGTGAACTCGCGCAGGGCGCTGTCGGGCACGGTCTTCGATACATTTGAGGGATGCGGCAGAATGGCTGCGAACAGCTCGTCGCCCGCGTCGCGTCCCGGTGTTGCGACGAAGCGCCCGCCATTGGCCTGGTTGAAACGCGCCGC
>JBIPLL010000752.1:0-3174 GCA_044368425.1 Beijerinckiaceae bacterium | reverse complement strand
GCTTTCACTCACCAACCCGTCAAACGATGTCGATTCAGTGTCGCTGACCAATGGGCTTGGGAACGTTTCTTTCGTCGATGCCGACGGATTCACGATCGCCTCCCCCGGCGTGTCCGCAGGCGGTTCTCCTGCCGGTGACGGATCCGTCGCGCTCACTGCGGTCACGGGAAATATCACGCTGGCAGCCAACGTTTCGGCCGTGAGTGACCGGGTCACGCTCGACGCAAGCAAGGGAGTGATCGTTTCTGCCGGAGGCTCGATCAACGCCGAGACGTTCGTCTGGTTCGCAACGCAGGCCCCCAACCCGTCGCTCCCGGGCACCTACACGGTGCTCGGCCCCAACCTCACCGCTCCGGGCAACCTGCCGATTACCTCGGGGGCAAATCCGCTCGTCATCGCTGGCGCCACCACCGTCAACGGCAACATCATAATCACGGCTCCAAGCGTGCAAATCATTGATGTCGTGAGGACCGGTGCAGCAGGCAACTCGGTGACGGTCAACGCAAGCAGCGGTGGCATCACGTTCGCTGTGAATGGCAAGCGCAGCATCGTGACGACTTCCGGCCCGATCTCACTCACCGCGACGAACGGTGCCGTGGTCGATGTGATGCCGACCAACACCAGCGTCGCAGGTGGAGCGCTCACGATCGCGGCAAAGTCCGTGGATCTCAAGACGAACGTCTCATCCGTCACATCGACGACGACCGCGGGGCCAGTGATCCTCACTGCGACAAACTCCTTGACGCTAGGCGCGATTCAGGCCGCCGGACAAACCGTCACGCTCGCCGCCGCCACCGGCATCACGCAGCCGACGGGCAGCATCGCCGCGACGAACCTCTCCGTCACGAACGCCTCGGGGGCCGTCACGCTCACGTCGCCGTCCAACAACGTGACGAACGTTTCGGTCGTCAATGGAACTGGAACCGTCTCCTTCGTGAACTCCGGCACGTTCAGCGTCGTTTTACCCGGTGTCTCCGCGGGTACCGTCCAAACCGGCGATGGCGACGTGTCGCTGAAGTCTGTTGCCGGCGGGATCGCGATCAACGCCAATATCGCAGCCCCGAGCGACCGCGTGACCCTCGACGCCCGAAACGGCGCGATCTCACAGGCCTCCGGCACGTTGATCGACTCCGCGTCGCTCGTGTGGTACGCGAAGTCGGCCCCGAATCTCACGGGAACGTTTACGGTCGTGGGGCCGAACCTGACCTCACCAGGTTCACTCGTGCTTGGTCCCTACGGAGTCCCGGTCACCTTAGCCGGCGCCAGCACCGTCGACGGCGATATCACGATCACCGCTCCCGATGTCGTGATCACAGATCCCGTGATTGCGGGCGGGTCCGGCCGCTCGATCACCGTGACGGCAACGAATGGCAGCATCGGCGTCCAGTCGAAGGGCTTCCTGCAGACCACTGGCGGTCCGATCTCGCTCTGGGCGACTGGTGCGATCACGGCCGCGAATGCGTCCAGCGTCACCACGATCACCGGTTCGGAACTGACGATGTCCGCTGGCGGGCCCGCGACCTTGTCGACCAGTTCGATCAGTCTCGGAAATGTCTTGGTGAATGGGCCGCTGACGCTCACTGCCAAGGGAACACTCACGCAGAAGGCGGCGGCCACCATCCAGGCCACCGCCCTCGATGTCACCGGCATCGGCAGTGCGATTACGCTTGCGAATGTTGGCAACAATGTCGGCACGCTCTCAGTTCGTAACGGCACCGGGGCCTTTAGTTACCGAGACACCAACGAACTCGTGCTCGACACCATCGTCGCCGGGCCCGTCACGCTGGTCGTTGGGACACCGATCGTTGCGGGTCCTTCACTGTCGCAGACTGCCTCCGGCTCCATCACTGCCACGACGCTCGACATCACCTCGACGGCCCGGGGCGTGCAGTTGTCCAACGTGAGCAACGATGTCGGCACGCTCACCGTGAGCAATCCTGGTCGCGTCGTCTCCTTCACAGACAAGAATGATCTTGTGATCGCGGGCCTGACTGCCAGCACTGCCACGCTGACCGTCGGCGGCAAGTTGACCCAGAGCAGCTCACCGATCACCTGCTCGCAACTCACGATCATTTCCACTGCTACGCAGAATGGCGGCGTGCTCCTGAACACCGCCATGAATGACGTCGATGTGCTCTCCGTCAGCAATCCTGGGCGTCGTGTCATATTCACCGACGTGGACGACTTCTCGCTTGCTGGCATCGCTGCCGATAGCATCACGCTCAGCGTTGGGGGTAACCTGACGCAGACGAGCCAGATCGTGGGCAACTCGCTCACAGTCGCCGCCACAGCGGGCTCAGTGACGCTAACGAACGCTGCGAATAGCGTCGCGGCCGCGTCGATCTCCAACGGCAACCGGGCCGTCTCGTTCGTAAACGCGTCGGCTCTTTCGCTCGGCGGGCTCGTCATGGGAACTGGGAGCCTGACGGTCGGTGGCAACCTGACGCAAACCGGTCCAGTGACAGGCAGTTCGCTCGCGATCACGTCGACCGCGGGCACCATCAATCTGCTGAACTCCGCAAACAACCTCGATGCACTGACAGTCAACAACGGCAGCCGTTTGTTCTCGTATGCCGACAGCAGCAGCGTCGCCATCACGTCGGTAGGAACGCTGTCGGTGGGTACGGTGACCGCGCCGCAGCAGCTGACGGTCACTACGACCAGCGGTGGCAGCGTCGATGTCGGCCCGCAGGCAAACGGGCTGCTCCAAGCTGGCGCAGCGCTTGACCTGCGAGCGGTGCAGGGCTCCATCGGGATGCGGAACAACGGCCGCATCATCGGCAACCCAATCCTGCTGCCGCCTGGCAAGGGGATTCAGATTGGCGGAGCGATCACAACGCCCGAGGAACTCAATGCCGCCATCAGCACGATCAACTCGCTGGCTCCCATTTCCGGCGGGACTTATGAGATCCTCGTCGCCTCGAGCATGACGCTAACGCAGCAACTCGCTGTGAGCCGGCCGATAACCTTCCGTGGCACGTCGCAAAACATCGTGCTCTCTGGCAGCCCAAGCGTTACCAACGGTCTCTTGCTCGGTTCGGGTGCCAGCGGCAGCATGATCCGCGACATCGCCTTCAGTAGCTTCAGCGGCGACGCCATCCGGCTGACCTCGGCCACCGGCATCACCATCAAGGGAATCCAGGCGAACAACTCGGGCAATGGCCTCTCGATCAA
>JBIPLL010000428.1:0-3182 GCA_044368425.1 Beijerinckiaceae bacterium | reverse complement strand
ATATCCGTTCCTTCGGCCTGTCATCCGACGAATTCGCAAGCCGGCTGCTGGCGAATGCACGGGTCAGCGGCCTGTCGGGAGCCGTATTCGGCGGCATGGGCGAGGGGCACATCCGGTTCGTGTTCAACGCGCCTGTGCCCGAGATCGAAGAAGGTGTTTCCCGCCTGCAGCGCTACCTCAAGTCGATCTGAACCGCGGAGCGTGCCGGCATGCGCTATGAATTCGACTGGGGCCTGCTCTGGCGCGAACCCTATGCCGAATGGATCGTCGAAGGCATCCTGACGACGTTTCACCTTGCCATGCTGGCATGGTTCCTCGCGCTGTTCCTCGGCATCCTCATCGGCGTGCTGCGCGTGACGAACTCGCGGGCCCTGCGTGCGATCGGCACGGCCTATGTCGAGATCTTTCGCAACATCCCGCTGATCGTGCAGCTCTTTCTGTGGCTCTACGTTGTGCCGCAGATGCTGCCGCGCGACTTCAGCTTCTGGTGGAACCGCCTCGACAATGTCCCTTACTGGACAGCGATGATCGGCATTTCCTTCTACACGTCAGCCCGCGTGGCGGAGCAGATCCGGTCGGCGGTTCGGGCCATACCTGCCGGGCAGTTCAAGGCGGGCCTCTCGACCGGGCTCACCCCGGCACAGGTCTATCGCTATGTGATCGTGCCTTATGCGCTGCGCATCATCATTCCGGCGCTGACATCGGAATTCATCACGGTTTTCAAGAATACGGCGCTGGCACTGACGATCGGCGTGATCGAGATCACCGCGACGACCCGCCGTATCGAGGCATGGTCATTCCGGGGAATCGAGGCCTACACGGTCGCCTCGCTCACCTACATTGCCACCACGATCATCGTTGTCGTCTTCATGTCGTGGCTTGAACGGCGCTATCAGATCCCGGGTCTGATCACGCGCGACCAGGCGAGGTTCTGATGGACTGGCAAGTCATCATCACGAGCCTTCCTCTCCTCATGAACGGGCTGGTCAGGAGCATCCAGCTCACGGCGGTCTCGATCGCGTTCAGCCTCCCGTTCGGGTGTCTGATCGCGATCGGCCGGCTCAGCCACCGGCGCTGGTTGCGCGGCACCTGCACGGCCTTCGTCAATGTGCTGCGCAGCAACCCGCTCATCCTGATCCTGTTCTGGTTCTATTTCCTGGTGCCGATGATTATCGGGCGCAGTGTCAACGATCTCACCTCGATCATCGTCGCCTTCATCGTGTTCTTTGCAGCGTATTTCGCGGAAATCATACGATCCGGCATCCAGTCGGTCGGTGTGCGTCAGATCCAGGCGGGGTTGTCGTCGGGCCTGACCTACCTGCAGACGATGCGATACATCGTGCTGCCGCAGGCAATCCGGGCCATGCTGCCGGCGCTGATCACGCAGTGCATCGTCGTGTTCCAGGGAACAACGGTGGTCTACGTGATCGGCTACAGCGAGCTGCTCCACACGGCGGCATCGATCGCGGAGCGGACCGTGCGGCCGGTCGAGCTCTATATCACGGTCGCGGCAATCTATTTCCTTGTCTGCTACGGCGCCTCGCGTGTCGCCCGGCATTTCGAAAAAGGGGCAGCGTGATGCAGCAGCCGATCATCAAGGTCGAGAATGTCGGGTTGCGCTTCGACAGCTTCGTTGCGCTCGATGACGTATCGCTGTCCGTCAATGCAGGACAATGCATCGTGATCTGCGGGCCGAGCGGGTCCGGCAAGAGCACGCTTCTGCGCTGCATCAATGGTCTGGAGCGCTTCCAGAAGGGTGAGGTCTGGGTCGACGGCGTCGGGGTGCGCGGCTGCAAGGATCTGCCAAAGCTGCGCCAGGGCGTCGGCATGGTGTTCCAGCATTTCGAGCTCTATCCGCACATGACGGTGCTCGACAACATCACGCTCGCGCCAATCAAGGCCAAGGGCCTCTCGCGCAAGCAGGCGGAGGAACTGGCGTTTCATTATCTCGAGCGCGTCGGGATCGTCGACCAGGCGCAGAAGCATCCCGGAAGGCTGTCGGGCGGGCAGCAGCAGCGCGCGGCCATCGCGCGCGCGCTGGCGCTGGAGCCGAAAGCCATGCTCTTCGACGAGCCGACATCGGCGCTGGACCCGGAGATGATCGCGGAAGTCCTGTACGTGATGCGTGATCTGGCCCGCGGCGGCATGACCATGCTCGTCGTCACGCATGAGATGGGCTTCGCCCGCGAGGTGGCCGACGAGGTCATCTTCATGGACCGCGGCCGCATCGTCGAGCATGCGCCCGTCGAGGAGTTTTTCAGCACGCCACGCGCCGAGCGGACGCGCGAATTCCTCAACAAGATCCTGCTGAAACTGTAGGCTGCGGAAGGGCCGTTTCCCGGGGCGCCGTCGGTGGCCGTCCGGAATGCCGGCAACCAGTACGACCTCGTCGATGATGCCCGAGGCGATGTCCGGGCTTGATCCGTGTCACGGCACGGCCCTCGCTTTCATGCGCTGATGTGGAGGAAAGCGAGGGCTCCCGATGTTCGTTGCGGTCCTGTCCGCCTTGGCCGAACCCACCCGCCTTGCAGCGATACTCCTCCTGGCTGACGGGTCGGAACATGGCGTCTGCGAATTGACGGGCAAGCCGGGCGTAGCCGAGTGCCGGTCACGACATGTGCAGGCCCTGAAGCAGGCGGCGATCGGAGAGGTCGTCGCATGAGCATACTCGGATGGGCGAACGATCAGTTCCTGCGCATGACCTGGCTCAACGATCTCGCAGGGCAAGGCGTGGCGGCAATCGGGCTGGACCCCGCCTCGCGGCTTGGCGGGTCGGTGCAGTTCTTCATCTATGACGTGATCAAGATCTTCATTCTGCTTTCCGTGCTCATCTTTTCCATCTCCTACGTCCAGAGCCATTTCCCGCCGGAGCGGACGCGTGCGATGCTCGGCGGGCGCACGGGGATCGGCGCGATCACCCTGGCGGCGCTTCTCGGCACGCTGACGCCCTTCTGTTCGTGTTCGTCGATCCCGCTGTTCATCGGCTTCACGGCAGCGGGCTTGCCGCTGGCCGTGACCTTTGCCTTCCTGATCTCCTCGCCGCTGGTCGATCTGGCGTCCGTGATCCTGCTTGCGTCAGTTTTCAGCTGGCCCATCGCGCTGGCCTACGTTGTCGTCGGGCTGGTGGTGGCGATCATTGGCGGGACGGTGATCGGGCGGCTGGGGATGGAAGACCAGGTCGC
>JBIPLL010000717.1:0-3183 GCA_044368425.1 Beijerinckiaceae bacterium | reverse complement strand
TGATCACCCGAACCCACGATTTTGACCACAGGAAGGCCGCCGGTGATGCTGTTCCCTGCGAGTGTGAAAGGGAGTTGCATGGCATTCCGGGGATCGGCACCGAATGCGAACTCGATGAGATTCTTTGAGCCATCTGAGTCGAAATCCGCGGCTCTCAGGGATGTGGGTCCGGTCATGCTGTTGGCCGTCAGCCACCTCGAATAGGAATCACTGATCACATTAATGGATTTAAGCGCTCCCGTCGGATAAGGTGACGCCGCCTCCCACCCGTGCGAGCTGTTGGGATTGGATGTGAATCCTTCGGTTTGCAGGCTCACACTCCAACGGTAAGCGCCAGCAGGGCTGTTGGCCGGAAGGGTGATCGGCACGACGTAGAAGGAGTCGAAGGGGTCGGTGCGATTGGCGCTGGAGCCGGGTTGAACAATTTGAGCTCGCCGGAATCGACATCGAAGTCACTCACAATGGTGAGAGTGGCGGTGACAGTGGCAGGAGCACCCCCCACGTTCACCGTCGTGGGGGAGAACTGAGCTGCCGTCACCGATGCAAAAGGATCACTGATGCTGAACGCCCTCAAAGTCACCGATCCGCGCGCAGCACTGCGACTGGCGACCGAGATTCTGTAGGACACCGATGGGCTTGCGAAAAAAAGGATGCGGCTCACGCCCGACCCCGGGGCAGCCTCGTCATTCACGTGCACCAGCGTCAGCGGCTCCGTGTAGCTGAGTCCCGTCCAGACGGCCAGCACGGTGTCGATTGTGCTCCCCGTCGTCTCGATCTGGTACCAGCCTTCAAAGGCAGCCGGAGAGAAATTCCACCACGCCGTTGCCTGGTAGGTCGCGGCAGTGAAACCGGCTGGGATGGGCTCACTGGCCTCCAGCGTCGCCCCAGTGTTGTCGCCGATCGTCTCGGTCGCGCCGCTGGGAGAGAGGGTCAAACGATTTGAAAAGTTGTCGTTTGACGGCACAGCGAGCACTGCGGCCCCCTGAAGAAAGACCAGAAGCACCGCCCATCCGATCCTTTTTTTCAACGCTGTTTCCATTGATATCGCAGACTGCTGATAGCATAGGCGTCTCGAAAGACAAATCAAGGCACCAGTGTCAGGGAAGCCCACCTTCATGATCGTCTTCGACTGCATCGAATCCTTCTACAAACCCCTGCGCGTCCGCGTTTTCGACAAAATTTCACGGGATCTGGAACCTTACCCCTTCCCTTCGCCCTGCAACCAACGGCGAATGAGAGCAAGCCAGCCTCGCGCCTCGCCTCCCAAGCCCCCCAATCCGGCGGCCAAAATGAAAACGGTCAGATGAACGCCGATGGCCAGGGCGATCTGTGGGTATGACGGTGCCGATAGCCAAAAGTGTGTGAGCCACCCCACCGGAACCATGACCGCCAGGGTGCGCAGCATGGGCAGCCACAATGCCTGCCAGAACACGGTGGAAGCAGCCATGCCGGTGCGCCGAACCACCAGGAGAGGGAGCGCCAAGCCATAAACGAGAGACAACTCCAAAGCGGTCCCCCAGGCGGCTCCGATCATGCCATGCCCGTAAACAAGCCAGATGCTGGTGCCCAGATTCAAGAGGAGCCCGGCGAAATGGACCCAGGCCAGCAGTCGGTGACGACCGAGACTGACCAGAAGATGGACTCCAGGAATCTGGGCCGCATACACAAGGTAGGCGGGAACCAGCCAAAGCAAAACGGGCGTGGCCTGCTCCGCCTGCCCGGGCACCCAGCGTTGCAAAAACGGGGGACCCACCCACCACACCATCCCCGCCCCCAGGACTGCCAGCATGGAAGAAAATCGGGAGGCGGACAGGTAGGCCTGCTCCAATTTCCGCCGGTCCCCCAAGCCGTCCAAATGGCTGAATGCGGACAGCAACTGCGTGCCGACCACTGCGTAGGCCACGTCAAAATACGTCCGCACCAGCCGCTGCCCCAGGGCAAACACGCCGGTAGGAACGGGTCCAAGCAGGGCACCCAGCAACAAGGGGTCCCCTTCATTACGCAGGCGCTCACTGCTGGTCATGACATAGGTCCAGCGAGAAAAGCGAAGGAGTTCCACCCCCTTTTCCCAGTCCGCCCACCTCCGCCGCACCAAGGAAAAAAAGCCCCGATTCCACCAAGCCATCAGCAACCCCTCTCCGATGAAACCGATGGTGTGAATCCAAGCGACAAACGCCAGTCCCTTTCCCCGCTCGAGCGCCCATGCGACCAGCAGGGTGCAGATCAGAACCCGGATGATGGCCGTGCTGGCGATCAGATCCTGACGCAGACGCGCCTTCAGATGCACGCGGATGGGCTGCACCAGCCAACAGAACCCGGCAGAACACATCAGGGCCGCCACCAGATCCTGCGATTCCGCCAAACGCGAGGCCGTTGACTCAAACTCCGGCAAAAGAAGCCACACCGCAGCCCCCGCCAAAAGGGCAACCCCGCTCAGTCCCATAAAAAAAAAGGTTCCCGTGCTCAGAGCCCGGCGCAGCCCGTCCTGATCACCCGAGGACTCTGCCCGCGCGAGGAACCGCGCCAATGAGGCACCCAGCCCGGGATCTAACAAGCTAAACTGGCCGAACAAGGTGGAAAGCACGACCCACAGCCCATACCCTGACTCCTCCAAATACCAGACCATCCGGGGCGTGATCCACAAGGCGCAGAGGAGGCGCAGCATCTGCTCCACCACGTTCACGGCGGAACCGCGCAGAATGCGGGGCATCAGGCTCATGGCGCTGCCTGCGCTCCGGCAGGATTGGCATCATCCGGCCCTCTCAGCGCCGCCGCCAGCACCTGCCCGACGATGCGAGAGCCCTCGGCGTTGAGGTGGGTGTCTAGAATGGGATTGTACACGAGGACACCGCGTTCTGCCGCCTCCCTTAGCGCAGGACAAGCGTCGACGAAACGGATGCCGAGCCTCTTACAACGCTCCCGCACCCAGTCAGGCAAATCACCCGGCACCCAATCACGCGCCTGTGGATCCGCCCGTTCACTAAAGCGCAGCAGACCGTGATAGGTGCGATTGTTTGACGGCAAGAACAGGAGCGTCGGGGCAAGCCCGAGCGAGCTCGCGGCCGTGGCGTACTCGGCTAGGGCCTGTTGCAGCGCCAGACTCTGGTCCTCCGTCATGCGGGAGGGGTCCACTGGCATGGGCGCGGGTCGCAGGGTGATGGGCTGCTCCCGTCCCCCGCTGAT
>JBIPLL010000427.1:0-3191 GCA_044368425.1 Beijerinckiaceae bacterium | reverse complement strand
AGTTCCAGGTCGGCACGACCTTGTGGGTCTCGGGCTTGGTCTCGTACCAGTTCGGCGTGATGTAATGCTGGGCGCCCGTGAAGACGACCAAAGCCGGCAGGCCCTCGCCAATCTCGCGCCATTGCGGATTGGCGCGCGCGACATGGCAGCGCAAACGGCCGACGGGCCCTTCGTCGGGATCGCAGATGAAGGGGATCGGGTTGGCCATCAGCCCGCCCTGACCGGCCGTGATGAGCAGGCCCAGCGGAAAGGCCCGGATCAGGGCAAACTGGCTGTCCCGGTCATCGACCCGGAAATGGGGCGGCAGATACATCTTATTCCGAACCCTCGGGGCGCGCAGTCAGGCGCTTGCGCAGCTGCGCCTTCTCGAACATCACGACGATGATGCCTGAAATCGCGAGCGGAATCAGCAGGTAGAACAACCGGAAGACGATGAGGGCGGCAAGCACCTCGAGCTTCGGGATGCCCGGCAGCGCGGTCAGGAACAGCACCTCCATGACGCCAAGCCCGCCCGGTGCCTGCGACAGCAGAGCCGCGGAAAAGACCGCGACGAAAATGCCGAGCACGACGAAGAAGCCCGGGTTCCCCTGCTCCGGTAGCGCGAAATAGATGATCGCCGCCGCGCCCATGATTTCGAGCGGGCCGATGACGAACTGGCGCAGCGCGATCGGGAAGCGCGGATAGGCGAGCACGAAGCTGCGGATCTGCAAGGGCGGCAGGTTGAGTGCGGAGCCGATCATGTACAGCGCCACGAAGGCGAGGCAGCCGATGCCGATCATCCGCGCCGTCCATTCGGGCACGCTCAGCAAGCGCTGGATCAGCTCCGGCTCGAAGGTGAAGACGACGCCGCCGATCAGGATCATGCCGAAGGCGAAGGTGAAGGAGCAGAAGGCGACGAGCACCGCCACCTCGCCTGCGCTCAGGCCCTTGGCCGAGTAGGCGCGGTAGCGGACCATGCCGCCCGAGACCACCGAGGCGCCGATATTGTGAGAGAGAGCGTAGGTCGTGAACGAGCAGAGCGTGACATAGAGCCACGAAATGCCGCGCGAGCGCCCCAGATGCTGAAGCGCGATGCGGTCATAGCCGGCCAGCGCCCAATAGGCGGCCAGCGTGGCGATGAAGGCGAGCGCAACCCGGTGGGGCGGGATCGCCATCAGCGTGTCCCAGACGTCGCGGATCGAGTTGCCCTGAAATTCCCGGTAGAGGAGCCAGCACGAGAAGGCGACCGCGCCGATGCCGACGACCGGCCAGAGATATTCCAGGATCTTCTTCATGGGCCCAGCCGTTCCCGCAGCGCCTCTGGGGTGCGGGCGCTTGCGGCTGTGACTGCCGCAAAGCCAGCCGCGCTGCAAGCACCGTCGCATGCGAAAGTAACGCCTTTGCGACCGGATAAAGGCGAAAGGCCCGTCCGGCTGGCCGGACGGGCCGTCGGTCGAAGGCTCAGTGCCCCTTCTTCTTCAGCCACTCGCGCATGAAGGCGATCTCGCCCTCCTGCGCCTTGATGACCTCCTCGGCGAGCTTGCGCACCTCCGGATCCTTGCCGAAGCCGAGGACGACCTTCGCCATGTCGATGGCGCCGGCATGGTGGGGAATCATGCCCTTCATGAAATCAACATCGGCATCGCCGGTGAAGGCGATATCCATATCGGTGTGCATCCGGGCATTCGCCGCCTTGAAGGCTGCAGTTGCCGGGCTGTCGGTCGCCTTTGCGGCGCCGTGGCCGGCATGGCCGGCACCCTGCCCGCCACCATGCATGTTGCCGTGCATGTTACCGTGCATGCCGCCATGTCCGGGCATCGATTGAGGCTTCTGAGCGGCGCCATGACCACTGCCATGACCACTGCCGTGTCCGCCATGGCCCTGCTGGGCTAGGGACGGCTGGAGAAGGCCGGCAAGGCCGAGCCCCGCTGCAAAGGCGGCGGCCAAGGTCAGATAGCGCATCGCGCGCGTGCTTGAGTTGAACATTTTCATCTCTCCTGAAAGGTCGATCTCGGGTGCATGCCCGGGGCCATGCGGTCAGGAGACGCGTCGGGGCGGTGGCGCGGCGGGTTCAAGCTCGCGTCCGATGATGCTGATATCTTGCGGCCATTCGAAGGCCGCGACGGCGGCGCGGACAGGCAGCGCCAGCACGCCGGCCGACAGCGGCAGGCAACAGGCGGTGCAATGGCTTGCAAGGACGCCCTGCCCGCCAGCCGGACCGTGATGGGTCGCGGGCGCTTTCGCAGCCGCGGCGGGACGCGAATGGGAGGCTCCATGCGCCCCCTCATTCACCAGATCCGGGGCGATCATGGACGCCTCGTGGCACGGGGAGCCGTGGCCTGCATGCCGGACAGAAGCGCCCGAGGCCATGGACCCAGGCTGCAGCGGCATCATCAACAAGCCGAACAGCGCGACGAGCGCCAGCAGCACACGGCCGGCTCGCCGGATACGGCAGGCTGCTTGACCGGTCATGCCGCCCTCCTCTGCACGATGCGCTTCTCCAGATCCCGAGGAAGCATGAGCACTGGCGCGGTGTCGCTGCAAGCCTCTTGAACCGGTTGCCCTGTCACATGGTCGCCAGCAAGCCATCCGACGGTCCATGGGGTCTGCCTGTCGGCGACGGTTGCGCAGCCCTGTCTGCCGGGACTATGCGTTGCGATGGCCGGCTCGACCGGCTTTTGCCAGCGGAGCCCGCATGCCCTTCTCCGACGCCTTCCTTCCCGATGGCTATAACGACGTGCCGCCGGGAAAGATCGTCACTGTCGTCACATTCCTCGAAATGCGGCAGCCGCCTGCGCTTTCGCCATCGCCCGCACCTGAGCCGCGCCTCGATCGGCTGCGCGGGGCCGATGTGGGCCGTTATCTCGACATCTACAGGCGGTTGGGAGAACGCTGGCTCTGGGCCAGCCGGCTGGAAATGCGCCCCGAGGCGCTGGCGACCCTGCTGGACGATCCCGGCATCCAGGCGCATGCGGTCGTCGTGGACGGGCAGGATGTCGGGCTGATGGAGTTCGACCTGCGCGTGCCCGGCGAGACGGAACTCGTGTTTTTCGGGCTCGACGAGCCCGCCGTCGGCGCCGGGCTTGGCCGCACGCTGATGAACACGACGATCCGCATGGCTTTCAGCGCACCGATCTCGCGGTTCTGGCTCCATACCTGCCATTTCGACCATCCAGGCGCCCTGGCCTTCTATCGACGCTCGGGCTTTACGC
>JBIPLL010000121.1:0-7038 GCA_044368425.1 Beijerinckiaceae bacterium | reverse complement strand
CGAGCGTCGATGCCACGATCGAGCGTCTCGGCAATGACTGGGGCGGTATCGATTTCGTCGTGCACGCCATCGGCTTTTCCGACAAGAACGAGCTGAAGGGCCGCTATGCCGACACCACGCGCGAGAATTTCGTGCGCACCATGGTGATTTCGGCCTTCTCCTTCACGGAGGTCGCGAAGCGCGTGTCCCCGCTGATGCGCGAGGGCGGCAGCCTGCTGACGCTCACCTATGACGGCTCGCAGCGCGTCATGCCGAACTACAACGTGATGGGGCTCGCCAAGGCGGCCCTCGAATCGAGCGTGCGCTATCTCGCCGCCGATTACGGCCCGCAGGGCATCCGCGTGAACGCGATTTCCGCCGGACCGGTGCGCACGCTCGCGGGCGCAGGCATCGCCGATGCGCGGCTGATGTTCAACTTCCAGAAAGCCCATGCGCCGCTGCGCCGCACCGTGAGCATCGAGGAAATCGGGGGCTCGGCGCTCTATCTCCTCTCGGATCTGTCTTCCGGCGTGACCGGCGAGATCCACTACGTCGATTCCGGCTACAATATCATCTCGATGCCGCGCCCCGAGGCGTTGAAGCAGATCGAGAAGGCCGGCGATGCCTGAGCCCCTGCCGACCGTCGACCGCCGCATGGTCCTGGCCGGCCTTGCGGGGGCCGCTGCCTCGGTCGGCACGAGCGCTCGCGCGTCCGAGCCCGAGGCGGTGCGCCTTCCGGTCGAGCTTGTCGCGCAGATCGAGACACTCGCGGCTGCGGTTCCCGTCGGACCTGCCGACGCCGATGTGACGCTGGTCGAATTCTTCGACTTCAACTGCCCCTATTGCCGGACATCGGCCCGGGAATTGCCCGCGCTCCTTGCGACCGAACCGCAATTGCGAGTCCTGCTCGTCAATTATGCCGTTCTGGGCATCGACTCGATCATCGTCCACAAGGTGGCGCTTGGCGTGCGTGAGGTTGGCGGCGACGCGGCCTTCGTCCGCCTTCATCGCACCCTGTTCGGACTGCAGGGCCGGATCGACGGCGAGCGCGCCCTGCGCGAGGCCGTCCGGCTCGGTCTGTCGCGCGTTCAGGTGACGGACGCGGCCAATGCCTCGTCGGTGACGGCGGCCCTGGCCAACGCCGCCAATCTCGGCCAGAATCTGGGTCTCGTCGCCACTCCGGCGCTTGTGGCCGGCGTCGATGCCTATGTCGGATATGTCTCCCCGGCGGCAAAGCGTCGCCTTGTCCAGCAGGCCCGCCGCTGAAGCGCGTGCGACCGGATTGACGGACAGGCCCGCATCGCGGCGATGATGAGCCATGCAGAACGTCTTCGCGATTCGCACCCTCGTCCTCTCCTGCGCCCTTCTGGCGGGCGCCGGCAGCGCATGGCCTGCCTTCGCCCAGTCCAACGCGCAGGAGGAGGCGGCCCGTCGCGCGAAGGTTCTCGCAACGACATCGCCCGAGGCCGCCAAGGTGCAGTTCGGGCGTCAGACGGCACCGGCCCCGCTCGCAGCCCGCGCCATCGGGTCATATGCCAAGGGCTGTCTGGCCGGCGCGCAGGCGCTGGCCGTCGACGGGGCGACCTGGCAGGTCATGCGCCTGTCGCGCAACCGCAACTGGGGTCATCCAGACCTGATCGCCCACCTCGAGGAACTCGCCCGACAGGTGCCGAAGGCGACGGGCTGGCCCGGCATTCTTGTGGGCGACATCTCGCAGCCGCGCGGCGGACCAATGCTGACGGGCCATGCCTCGCACCAGATCGGGCTGGATGCGGACATCTGGCTCACTCCCATGCCCCGGACACGGCTGAGCCCGCAGGAACGCGACGAGCGGCTCGCCACCAACATGGTCCGGGCAGACTGGATGGATGTGGACGAGGCCGTCTGGACGCCGGCCCATGCGGCCTTCATCCGCCTTGCAGCCGCCTCGCCCCGTGTGGAGCGTCTCTTCGTCAATCCGGCGATCAAGAAGGCTCTGTGCCGGCAGGCCGGCGCCGATCGTGACTGGCTCGCCAAGGTGCGGCCGATGTGGGGGCACAATTATCACGCCCATATCCGCCTCACCTGCCCGGCAGGTGTCGAGGGCTGCGTGCCCCAGGACCCCCCGCCGGCAGGCGATGGCTGCGGGCAGGAACTCACGGACTGGCTCGCCCAGCAGAACAGGGCAATCTTCGGCCCGAAGAAGCCCGCTCCGCCCGCTCCCCCGCCGATGACCGTGGACGCACTGCCGCCCGAATGCCGCAAGGTACTCGTCGCGCGTTGAAACGCGACGAGGCCGCCGCCCCGGCAGGAGCGGCGGCCTCGCATTCGCTGCTCTTACTGTTGGCGGATGGCGAGCCCGCCGAAGCTGCCGGTATGCGACACGACGGCCTGGTTGCCCGTGCCCGACTGCGCGATCGAGACGTTGTTGCGCGTGCCGTCGACCGTCACATTGGCGAGATTGCTCGTTCCCGCGCTTGTCACGGTCAGGCGGTTGTCGGCCCCGGCGGCAGCCGCGTTCACGCTGTTGCTCGTGCCGTCCTGCGTCAGGGAGAGCGTGTTACGGTCTCCCTTCACCCAGGTGACGGCACGGTTGCCGCTGCCACCCTGGGTCAGCGCGACATTGTTCTGGACGCCCGAGGTGCGCGAATAGGTCAGCGCATTCGAAGTACCCTTCTGGTTGACGGTCACGACATTTCGGTCGCCCTCCACTGTCAGGAACCGCGAAATGACGTTGCTGTTTCCGCTCTGGTTGATGTTGACGCTGGTGCGCGACGCATTGATCGACGCGCGCGCCGTCCTGCCGTCGCCTACCCGGTTGCCATTGCCGCTCTGGGTGATGGCGCCGACATTCTCCGAACCGATCTGGTCGATATAGACCGCGTTGCGGTCGCCGGCGATTGCGGCGGAGCTGACGAGCGTGATGAAGGTGGCGGCCGGAACCGCGAATTTCAGAAATGACATGTGACGCCTCTTTGCCCTGTTCTGCACCGGCTTCAGGCCGGGGTCTGTGCTTGAGCGCCCCGATGGCAAGAAGGACCGCATCTGCGGCCGACCTAACCGGTCGTGACAGGTCGAGATAACGTCACAAACTCTACCGAAATCTTACGAAAATGCTGCCCGTTACTTTGTCCTTCACAAGTATTAAAGCCGGTATGCCAAAAAGAATGAAGCAACAACCGGAAGTATATTTAATCGCCGTCATACAACCCTGGCATGCAGACTTGCCACTGCTCACAGCCGCTCGATAATCGCACCAGCAGCCGGGCCCGGAACGCGCGCGCCCCGGACCAGCATCTCGATGACATCCTCCGGTCGCTCGGCGACGAGGTAGCGGACCTCTGTCTCGGCCCTGATGAAGGCCGTCTCACGCATATGGGCGAGCAGTACGAGAAGCGGCTTCCAGAACTGCGCCGTATTGAGCATCAGTACCGGCTTGCCGTGCCGGCCCAGTTGCACCCAGGTGAGTTGCTCGACGAGTTCTTCCAGCGTGCCGACGCCACCGGGTAGCGCGACAAAGGCATCCGCCTTCTCGAACATCAGGCGCTTGCGCGTATGCATGTCGGGCACGACGATCGTGTCCTGCGCGGGCAGGATGCTGCCTTCCTTCTGCAGGAGGAAATCGGGGATGATGCCCGTGACCTGCCCGCCATTGTCGAGCACCGCCTGCGCGACAATCCCCATCAGGCCGACATTGCCTCCGCCGAAGACGAGCCGAAGCCCGTTCTCGGCCAGAAGCTGGCCGAGCCGGCGCGCGGCCTCCGCAAAGGCGGGGTCACGTCCGGGGCTAGAGCCGCAATAGACGCAGACGGAACGAATCGGGGAGGGTGCGGGCGCGATCATCCCGTGTCTATCGCGGCAGGGCAGGGGCGGGGTCAACCACGCGCCCACATGACCACGCGGAGGCAGGCAGAGAGTGCGCATCGCCCGTTTCCATTCTGCACTGGCGCGCGCTAGATTGCGCGCCAGTGCCGGCCGGGCCATGCCCGCTGCCGGGCCTGCCTGTCGGGAGAAGCTGGCGTGACGTTGCATAGCCATATCGGTGCCGTGATCGCGGTCCTTCTGGGCCTTGGTGCCTTTGGCGCCCTGGTCATCAGCCAGGGGATGCGCAGTCCGGAGCCACCTCCCGCCGTGCAGGCAACTCCTGCCCCGCCGGCTGCGCCGCCGCAGACCGCCCAGCCCGCACAACCGGCTGCTCCCGCTGCGGACGCGATCGGCCCGGGCAGTGCTCCCATCCCGCCGGCGGTGCCCGACAGCGTCGCCGTCGCCCCTGCACCGGCGCCCGCCAGCCCCGCTTCTCCGCCCCAGACGCCGGCAGCTCCCCCGGCTGCCCCGCAAGCACAGCCTGCGACGCCGGTTGCCCCTCCTGCGCCAGTGGCCGCGCCGGCTCCGGTTCCTCCTCCCGCGCCGCCAGTTGCCGCCGCACCGCCTGCGCCCCCCGCCTTCGATGTCGTTCGCGTCGAGCCCACCGGCGATGCCGTGATCGCCGGCCGCGCGCAGCCCGGAGCCACGGTCGAGCTGATGCGCAATGGCAGCCGTCACGACCGCGTCGTGGCCGATGCCTCCGGCCTGTTCGTGCTGACCCCGCCACCCCTGCCGCCCGGCGAGCATGAGCTGGCCCTGCGCTTCTCCACGCCGGACGGGCTTCAGGTCGTCTCGCGGCAAAGCGTTGTCGTGTCGATTTCGCCGACGCGCAGCGAGCGTCCGATGATCGTCATCACCGCGCCCGACCAGCCCAGCGTTATCCTCTCCATGCCGGAGCGGGTGAGCCCTGCCGCGCCCGCGAGCCCCGCAACCGCCGAGGCCGCACCCGGCACGGCGAGCGGCGCCATCGCGATCGTAGCCGTCGAGGCGGAGGGCGGTCGTCTCTATGTCTCCGGGCGCGGCGCCCCGTCAGCCGCCGTACGCCTCTACCTGAACGAATCCTATCTGGCCTCCGGGAATGCAGACCGCGAGGGCCGACTCGACTTCATCATCGAGCGCGGCCTGCCGCCCGGCGACTACCGTGTCCGGCTCGATGCAGTCGATGTCGCGACCGGCAATGTCAGGACGCGTGCGGAAGTGACATTCGTCATGCCCGCCGGTCCATTGCTGGCTGCGCCCGCACCCTCGGTCGCCCAACAGGCCCCGACCCCGGCCCCGGCCCCGGCGCTGCCCCCTTCTGTCTCCCCGGCGGCATCGCTGTCCTCCCCCGTGCCCCCCACGGCTCCCCCATCGGGCGCGGCGGCGGTCGCCACCCCCGGCGCCTCCGCAGCATCGTCACAGGCAGAGGTCGCGTCCGCTGCCCCGCCTCCGCCGCCCGCTGCGTCCGCGAGCATGTCTCCGTCGGCCTCTCCCGTCGTCGTTGTCCCCGATGTCCGCACGGCGACCGTCACGCGCGGCGACAGCCTCTGGCGCATTAGTCGCAGGCTTTACGGCAGGGGGCTGCGTTACACGGTCATCTATGAGGCGAACCAGGACCAGATTCGCGATCCCAACCGCATCTATCCCGGCCAGATCTTCGTGCTGCCGCAGGCGCAGCCCTGATCTGGCAGAGGACCTGTTCCACGTGAAGCAGACCAAGCCGGCCGTGACGGGAGCGCAACCCCGGGCGCGCCCGCGCGGGGATGCGCCCTCTTCATGCTTGCCCTATATACGCGGTCCAGGACCGGGGATTGCGACATGGCCAACACATTGACGCCGCCATCGACGCCGCCTGCCAGGGGCGAGGCGGCGAAGCAGGAGGCGGGTCCGCTCGCGACCTTCATCAGGCTGCGGCCCTATCTATGGCCATCCGGCCGCCCCGATCTGCAGCGGCGCATCTTCATTGCCTTCGGCCTGCTCATCGTTGCCAAATTCGTGACGATCCTGATGCCCTACACGTTCAAGTGGGCGACCGACGCATTGGTCGCCACGACGACGTTGGGGCAGGCAGCGGCAGTCAGCGCACCGTCAATGCACTGGCTCTGGGGTGCACCGGTCCTCCTGACCGCCCTCTATGGCATTGCCCGCGCCGCCATGGCGGTTCTGACGCAGCTGCGCGACGGCCTCTTCGCCAAGGTCGCGATGCATGCGGTGCGCCAGCTCGCGCAGCGCACCTTCGAGCATCTCCACCAGATGTCGCTGCGCTTCCATCTGGAGCGCCGCACGGGTGCGCTGACCCGCGTGCTGGAGCGTGGCCGCAACGGCGTCGAGGAACTCGTGCGGCTTCTTGTGCTGCAATTGCTGCCGACCGTCTTCGAGTTCGTCCTCGTCCTGACAGTGCTGACGCTTGAGTTCGACTGGCGTTACGCCGCCATCACCTTCGTCATGGTGGTTGTCTACCTCGCATATACCTACAAGGCGACGCAGTGGCGCATCGGCATTCGCCGTCAGATGAACGACTCCGACACGGACGCGACGTCGAAGTCGGTCGACTCGCTGTTGAACTACGAGACCGTGAAATATTTCGGAGCCGAATCGCGTGAGGCTGCGCGCTTCGACCAGTCCATGGCGCGCTATGAGCGCTCCTCGACGCAGGCCTATACCTCGCTTGCGGTGCTGAATGCCGGGCAGGCCATCATCTTCACGGCCGGCATGACGCTCGCGATGATCCTGGCCGTGCAGGACATCCGGGCCGGTCGAATCACGATCGGCGGCTTCGTCATGATCAACGCCATGCTGATCCAGCTCTATATCCCGTTGAATTTCATGGGGATGCTTTATCGCGAGATCAAGCAGGCGCTGATCGACATCGAGACCATGTTCGGCCTGCTCGAAAAGGATCCCGAGATCAGCGACCGGCCCGGAGCGCCCCCTCTCGTCGTCAGCGAGGGGCATTTGCGCTTCGAGGACATTCATTTCGCCTACGTTCCGCAGCGCCCGATCCTGAAGGGTGTCACCTTTGACGTGCCGCCGGGCAAGACCGTGGCCATCGTCGGTCCGTCGGGTGCGGGCAAGTCGACCCTGTCGCGCCTGCTCTTCCGCTTCTACGAGCCGCAGAGCGGCCGCATCCTGATCGACGGCCAGGAGATCGCCGCCACGACCCAGAAAAGCCTGCGCGCAGCCATAGGCATGGTCCCTCAGGATACGGTCCTGTTCAACGACACGATCGGCTACAAT
>JBIPLL010000173.1:0-6086 GCA_044368425.1 Beijerinckiaceae bacterium | reverse complement strand
GGAGAGGCGGCCCGCCTTGCCCAGATCGACGGATTCATCCGTTCGCTGCCGGAGGGCTATGACACCCAGGTTGGCGAGCGCGGCCTCAAGGTCTCGGGCGGCGAGAAGCAGCGCATTGCTATTGCGCGCACGATCCTCAAGGGGCCGCCGATCCTCGTCCTCGACGAGGCGACCTCGGCCCTCGATTCCTTCACCGAGCACGAGATCCAGGAAGCGCTCGACCGGGTCTCGCGCGGGCGCACCACGCTCGTCATCGCCCACCGCCTCTCGACCGTGATCGACGCCGACGAGATCATCGTGCTCGACAAGGGCGTGATCGCCGAGCGCGGGACACATCCGCAATTGCTGGAGCGCGACGGCATCTATGCCGCGCTCTGGAATCGCCAGCAGCAGGCGGAAGCCGCGCGCGAGGCGTTGCAGGCGGCCGAAGCACGCATCAAGGAGCTTGATGCCGGCCCGCGCGTGCGTCTCTCCGAAGCGGGTTCGTGAACCGGCCGGCCTCCCGCTGCAATCGCGTCCTTCGGAGCCTGTCGCTTGATCTGGCATATCGACAGGCCGCCCGGCCTGTCACAGACTGGATCGAACGAACGCAGTGACGCGCCCGGTCATGGCCGCGCCATTGCCGCAGGACGATCAGGGGAAGACGCATGAACCAGATGCAGGCAGTTGCCGGATCGGCCGACGCCGTGATCCGCCGCATCGAGATCGAGGATGTCACGGACGCATTGGCGGCAGGCTGGCGCGATTACCAGCGAAGCTTCGGCTACGGGCTGTTCTTCGGAGGCATCTATGCACTGGCCGGAGCCGTTCTGGTCTGGCTCGCGGTCAGCCGGGACGGCGAGCACCTGATCTTCCCCCTCGTCTCGGCCTTCCTGCTTGTGGGACCGATCGTCGCTGTCGGCCTCTACGAAATCAGCCGACGGCTGGAGGCGGGCCTGCCTGTGTCGGCCGGCGCGATCTTCGGCGCATTCACCCGCCATGGCGGCATCCAGATCGCCTTCATGGGCTTTGTGCTGGTCTTCCTCGCCCTTGCCTGGCTCAAGCTCGCGACGCTGATCTATGCCGTCTATTTCGGCATGGCGCCGATGAGCCTTGGCCAGCTCATCGATGCCGCGACCGGCAGCGCCTGGGGCATCCAGTTTCTCGTCATCGGCAATCTGGTGGGCGGCCTTCTGGCCGTTCTCGTCTTTTCGCTGAGCGTCGTCGCCGTGCCGATGCTGCTCGACCGGGATGTGGATGCGATCAGCGCCATGCTGACGAGCCTTCGTGCCGTGCGCGAGAGTCCGCAGGCCTTCATCTCCTTCGCCGTCATCATTGTCTCGCTCACCGGAATCGGCCTGGCGCTCGGTTTCGTCGGCCTCGTGGTGATGCTCCCGGTCATCGGTCACGCGACCTGGCATCTGTATCGTCGTGCCATCGGCTGAGCGTCCGGCAGGGACGATGGCAAGGACGACGGCAAGGCTGCGCTTGACGGCCAATGGGCGCGCTGTCATGTCCGCAGGGTCGCGATGGACGGCCTGCGGGAGCCGGAAGGCCATAGCCGGAAGGCCATGTCCCTCCCGTAATTCCAGGCCATCGCGACGGCGCCGGTTATTGCCGCAGGCGGACCGCGTCTCCCAAAAGACCCGCGAGGATTTCCGATGTCGATGATCGACTCCGCACGCCGCCTGCTGGTGCCCATCCACAAGGAGGGATATCCCTTCATCGCCATCGGCGCGGTGGCGACGGTCGTGCTCGGGCATCTCTGGGAGCCTTTCGGCTGGTTCGGCCTGATCGTCACGCTCTGGATCTGCTATTTTTTCCGCGATCCGCCGCGTGTGACGCCCCAGCGCGAGGGCCTTGTGATTTCGCCCGCCGACGGGCGGGTGAGCCAGGTCGCCTCGGCGGTCCCCCCGGCCGAACTTGGTCTCGGCGAGGAGCCGATGACGCGCATCTCGATTTTCATGAACGTCTTCGACTGCCATGTGAACCGTGCACCGGTCGCAGGTCAGGTCACGCGCATGGTCCATACACCGGGTCTTTTCCTCAATGCCGAGCTCGACAAGGCCTCTGACGAGAACGAGCGCAATTCGCTCCTGATCGAGACGGCCTCGGGGCGCATCGGGGTGGTGCAGATTGCCGGCCTGATCGCGCGTCGCATCGTCCCCTTCGTGCGCGAGGGCGCCAGCCTGCTGCCAGGCGAGCGCTTCGGGCTTATTCGCTTCGGTTCGCGCGTCGATGTCTATCTGCCGCTGACCGCCCGCCCGCTTGTGGCGCAGGGCCAGACGGCCATTGCCGGGGAAACGGTCATCGCCGACCTGAACACCGCCGAGTCGCCGCGGACCTATCGCACTGCCTGAGCCGCGCGCCGCCGGGCGCGCGCACGGGCTATGCATGGCAGAGGCGCGCGCTGCGGCGTTGACGCTCACCGCCTTGCCGGTCAATGCTCGCCCGTCTCCCGCCCCGGCTTGCTCTTGTCCAGTTCCGCTCCACCGACCCCTTGGGCCGACCAGGCCCTGCAACTGGCCGTGGCCGCCGCCTGCGGAGCCCTGCTGACGTGGCTCGGCATGCCGGCTGCCTGGGTCTCGGGTGGCATGATCGGCGTCGCCCTGATGGGCCTGTTCGGTCGTGCGCAGGCTTTTTCGCCGACATTGACCGATTTCGCCATGATCCTCGCCGGGACGGCGATGGGGGCGGGTGCAAGCCCCGAATCGCTTGCACTGGTCGCCCGCTATCCGGGCAGCATCGTCCTGCTGGCTATTGCCATTGTCGCCATCACGTTCTGCTCCGGCTTCGTCCTGACGCTGCGTCCCGGCTGGACGCGTCAGGAGGCCCTGCTCGCCTCCGTTCCCGGCGCTCTCTCGACTGTCATGCTGATCTCGGCGCAGCGGAATTGCCGGGTCGGTCCCATCGCCGTCGTGCAGTTTTTCCGGGTGCTCCTGCTCGTCGCCTTCCTGCCGAGCCTGATCTACTGGGGCGCTCCGCCTGCGGCTGTCTCCGCCCCGCCGGTGGCACAGTCGCTGATCCCTCCGCTGTCGCTGGGGATCATGCTGGTGCTGGGATTGGGCCTTGCTCTCGTCCTACGCCGGCTCGGCCTGGCTGCGCCCTTCCTCCTGGGCCCGATGCTGATCAGCGTCGGGGCCCATGTCTCCGGACTCGTGCAGGGCACCCTGCCGGACCCGCTCCTGATCTTCTCCTTTGTCTTCATCGGGGCCTATAGCGGCTCGCGGATGCGCGACATCAGCCGCAAGCTTCTCGTCCAGACACTGGTCGATGCCTTGCTATCCTCGCTTGTCGGGCTGACAATCGCGGCCTTCTTCGCGCTTGTGCTGCTGCTGACGCTCGGCATTTCGTTCGATATCGGCATGCTCGCCTATGCTCCGGGGGGGCTTGAGGCGATGATCGTCCTGTCGCTGGTCATGGGGCTCGATCCGCTCTTTGTCGGCACGCACCACCTTGTGCGCTTCATCGGGATCGGCATGGCGCTGCCGATCATCTTCCGACGGCCGGTCGGTGGCTGAGGCACACGTCGCGCAATCCTGATTCCAGAACGTCATCGAGAAAACGTCGACCCGTAGAAATTGTCCGGGCGATTTGCACTATTCAGGAGTGAAAAACCAAGGCACATCTGGATCATGAACAATATGGTTGTGTCACCGGGGGCGGACCAACCTGTTGCGGTCATGCAGGATGCAGCGTCAGGCAAGGCGGAACGCGAGGTGAGCACGCTGTCAGAGACGGCTTCTCTCCCCGGACGCGCGAGCGGGACCTTGATCGGGCCGCGCACGTTTGGCTGGCATGTCGTGGCCATGGCCTTCGGGCTGCTTGTCCCGGCGCTGATCTTGATTGCCATCCTGATCATGCAGTTCGCCGCGTCCGAGCGCGCGCGCGTGGAAAGCGGTGCCCGCGCGCATGCCCGGACACTGGCGGTGTCGGTGGGCCACAAGATCAACGACACGATCACGACCCTTCAGGCCCTGACGACGACGCCCACGCTCGACGCGGGCGACCAGGCCGCCTTGTATGATCAGCTCCAGAAGCTGCGCGGGTTGCAGAACCAGCATTTCAGCCTGCGCAGCGCCGACGGTGTGACGGTCCTTGCAACGCGGCTGCCCTTCGGCGAGACCATCCCCGACAATCGCCAGGAAGTCCTGGAGGCCGACCTGGCCGCTCTGGAGCGTCGCCGCCCCTTCGTCAGCGACATCTTCGTCGGTCCCGTGAGCCGGCGCCCGAACATCCAGATCGTGGTTCCGGTCCTCCAGCACGATCCGCCACGCTGGCTTATGGGCGCGAGCATGGAGCTCGAGATCTACCAGCGCCTTCTGGAAAGCTTCGAGCGGCCTGACGGCTGGACCATCGCGCTCCTCGACGGCGCCAACAACCTCGTTGCCCGCAGTCCCGATCTGACGGAGGCCATCGGCAAGCCGGTGTCCCAGATCTTCCAGAATGCGGCCAAGGAAAGGGCGAGCCTGTTCTACGGGGTGAACACCAGCGGCGTTCCCGCCCTCGTCGCCTATGATACCGAGCCGGTCTCCGGCTGGCGGGTGGTCGTGTCGGTCCCCAAACCCCTGGTCAACGAGAGGCTGTACCGCTCGATCCTGACGATGCTGGCAGGCTGGGCCCTGCTCGGGGGCATCGGTTTCGCCCTGGCCTGGACCGTCCGCCAGCGCCTCGCCCAGGCGGTCTCGGCCGTCGGCCTGCTCGCCCGGTCGATCCGCGAGGGCACGCCGGTGGCCCGGCCCGCCAGCGCGGTAACCGATATCGACCATGTTGCCGAAGTCCTTTACGAGGCGTCGCAGGATCTGCGCGCGAGCGAATATCGGCTGCGGCATATCCTCGACAATCTCTTCGTCTTCGTCGGCTTCTGCGAACCCGGGGGAGTCCTGCGCGAGTGCAACCGCCCGCCACTCGACGCCGCCGGGATCAGTCGCTCGGACGTGATCGGAAAGCCCTTCTGGCAATGTTATTGGTGGAACCATGCCCCGGCGGTCAGCGAGCGGATCCGCCTTGCCTGCGAGGCGGCGGCGGGGGGCGAGACCCTGCGCTTCGACATTCCGATCCGCGTCAAGGACAACGGGCGGATGTTGATCGATTTCCAGATTGCGCCCCTGCGCGATAAAGACGGTGCGATCATCGGTATCCAGCCCTCGGGTGTCGATGTGACGCAGCGCGAAGAGGCCCAGGAGCACCAGCGCTTTCTGCTGCGCGAGATTGCGCACCGTTCCAAGAACCAGCTCACCGTCATCCAGGCCATGGCGACCCAGACGGCCCGCCAGTGCAGCTCGATCGACGAGTTCGTGCGCGGTTTCCTTCCCCGCTTGCACGGCCTTTCGGTGGCGACCGATGTTCTCGTGGCGCAGGACTGGAAAGGAGCGCCCCTGCACGACCTGGTCCGCGCTCAGGTCGCAGCCTTCGTGCCCGAGGACGGACGCATCGTGGTCCGGGGACCGGATCTGCGCGTCACGGGCGATGCGGCTCAGGCGATCGGGCTCGCCTTGCACGAACTGGCCACCAACGCCGTCAAACATGGCGCCTGGTCGTGCCCTTCGGGCATCGTCACGATCGAATGGGCCATCGATCCCACCGGTCGCGATGCGCCCTGGGCGCCTTTGCCGGTCAAGGTCGGGGAAGCGGCAGGCGATGCGCACGGGGCTTTCGCCACCTCCGCGGAGCCTGACACCGATGTCTGCCTGCGGCTCGCATGGCGCGAAAGCGGCGGCCCGCCCGTGCCTCCGCCGACCCGCAAGGGCTTCGGCCAGATAATCCTCGAGCGTCTCGCAGCACAACGCATCGGCGGCGATGTCGAGATGACATTCGCTCCCGCCGGATTGTGCTGGCTGCTCAGGGCGCGGGGCATCGTCTCGCAAGGCGCGGGCTAGGGCCTGTCGGGCCGGGTCAGGGCGGGGAAACAGCGGCTTCCCGTGCGGACACCCGCCCCGCGACATGCGCCTCAAGCGCAGCGACCTGTCCTGCATCCAGCCGCAGCCCGAGCTTCGTGCGGCGCCACAGGATATCCTGCGCGCTGCGGGCCCATTCCCGCTGGATGAGATGCTCGACCTCGCGTTCCATCAGCCCCGCGCCGAAATCATGCCCCAGATCCCCGGGGC
>JBIPLL010000024.1:0-13142 GCA_044368425.1 Beijerinckiaceae bacterium | reverse complement strand
GACACGGTGCGGTCGAAGGCGAAGGCCTCATAGCCGTCTTCCGCACTATAGAGCGCGTGTGGCACAGCAGCAGCCGAGGCGATCAGCTTCACACGCGCCTCGTACAGCGCATCGATGAGCAGGATGAAGCGCTTCGCCTCGTTGCGATTGGCGTGGTCCATCGCCGGAATATCGTCGAGCACGAGCGTATGGAAATCGCGCGCCAGCGCAAGGTAATCCGAGGCGCCATAGGCCTGCGCGCACAAATCGGCAAAAGCCGCCCGCGCCACGCCGGCCGCAGCCTGCGGGAGCGTGAACGGATGGCCCTGCACCTCGAGGGTCAGCGCCTTGCCCCTCTCCGTTCCGCTCAGGCCGCGAAAGGCCCGGTCGAGCGCGGCACGCGCCGCCTCGTCCGCCGGCACATGATAGACCGGCGCACCGCCGAGCTTTTCCAGCCGGAAATCGGTGCGTGCATCGAGCCGCACCACATCGAGCCTGTCCTGCACCAGCGAAACGAAGGGCAGGAACAGCGCCCGGTTCAGCCCGCCTTCATACAGGCGGTCCGGCGCGACATTCGAGGTCGCCACCACGACAACGCCCTGCGCGAACAGCGCCGTGAACAGGCGGCTCAGGATCATCGCGTCCGCGATGTCCGTCACCACGAATTCGTCGAAACACAACAGCCGCGCCTCGTCGGCAAGCGCAGTGGCGACCGGGCCGATCGGATCGCCGTCGCGCACCTCCCCGGCCTTGATCTTCTGGCGATAGGCATGAATGCGCTGGTGGACATCGGCCATGAAGGCATGGAAATGCGCCCGTCTCTTGCGCGCGACCGGGGCGGCCTCGTGGAAGAGGTCCATGAGCATGGTCTTGCCGCGTCCGACCTCCCCCCAGACATACAGACCTCTCGGGGGCGGCGCCTTGGCGCTGCCGCGTCCGAACAGCCATCCCAGCGCGCTCGACTTGCGCGCCAGCGCCTGCTCGGCCAGATCGCGGATGAGCTGTTCCAGCCGGGCAATCAGCGCAAGCTGCGCCGGGTCGCGCTCAAGCGCGCCCTCCGCCACGAGGGCGTCGTATCGGGCCTGGATGGGATGGAGGCTGGCGCGATGGGGCATGGCGACGGGCCATAACCCGGCGCAGGCCGCCGATGCAATGCGCCGAAGGCCGAAACGGCCGACAAGCCGACTGAATCGGCCTTCAGGGTCATCCAGTAAAGCCTGGCATGCGTAGACCGCTCATTCACATGAGGAATGCGGCCAATGACGATGGCGCTCTGGTGCGTGCTCGCGGTCGGGGTTATGCCCGTGCTGACAGTCGCCATCGCGAAGTGGGGCACGCGGCTCGACAACAATCACCCGCGCGACTGGGCGCTGACGCTCGACGGCTATCGTCGCCGGGCCTATGCCGCGCACCAGAACGGCTACGAGGCTTTCCCGCTCTTTGCCGCAGCCGTCATCGTGGCACAGATGCAGGCCATGCCGCAGGACAGGCTCGACGCACTCGCTGTCATGGTCCTGCTTGCGCGCCTTGCCTATGTTGCCTTCTACGTGACGGACCGCGCCGCGCTGCGGTCGCTTGTCTGGGCGGTGGGCTGGTTCGGCTCGATCGCGATCTTCGTATCGGCCGCGTTCGTCTGAACTGCGGGGTCAGCGCGCGAGCGAAAGGCTCGCGCCCGATTTCGTCAGCACGCCGTCATAGCCCGCGCCATTGTTGCGCAAGCGGGCTGCGACCGCGCCACCAGGCTGGTAGAGATAGATCTCCCCGTCACGGTTTTCCCACGCCGTCACCCGCGCCAGATCCTTGTTGGCGCAGCCGCTGGTCGATGCCTTGTAGAGATCGAGCGCCGGCTGGCTGGAAAGCTGCACCCGGCAGGTCCCGCCCGTCGCTTCGCGCGCCGTCCAGCTTCCGACCGCGCCCCCGCGCGCCGGAGCCGGCGTAGCGGGTGCAGGCGAGAGCTCGGGCACCGCGCGCGCCGTCTGGCCGCCGGGCATGGGGCTCGTGTCGATGATGCTGCCGCCGGGCACCGAGGGAGGCGTGGTGACAACAGGATCAATCGCTGGCGGCGGCGCACTCGCCATCGGCCCGGGCACCGGCGAGGGCAGGGGCGCACTGGTGATCGGCCCGCCCGCCTGGGGCGGAGCCGGGATCACGGCCGGTCCGCCGTCGCTGCCATAATCGTCGGGAACGTTATAGACCGGTCCGCGCGGCGCGGAACCCGGCGACACGCGCCCGTCCTGAAAGCGCGAGGAACCCGCGCAACCGCCCAGAAGCAGGGCCGTCGCCACGAGGACGCCAAACCGCAGCCCGTATCGGGCATCTGTCGGCGAAACACACGCCGTTGGAGTCAAGGCTGGCAGCAGCGACATCGGCACCTCCCTCGCGCCTCGATTCGGCGCCGCCTGGTCAAACGAGGTTAAATCGTCTTTTTGCGTCCTTTGGAAGCGGGGCGCCCGGTTCGATGAGCAGCAGCGTCCCGACAGGCCCTTCCGGGCAGGCCGCCTTCACCCATGAATGGCCACCGTGAGACCATAGGCGTCACGCTCCGGCGGATCGGGAAACCGCAGCGCCTCGCCCAGCGCGATCCGCAAGGCCGTCCAGGCGGCGGCATGGGCATCGAGCACGTCGTCGGTCCCCGCACCCGGCAGGCGGGCCGGCCCGTCCACAAGTCCCTCGCGGGCGAGCAACGCAAGGCGCTCCGCCATGCCGGGCGGATTGACCACGCCCCTGATCTTCTTCGGATGCACGAGCGGTGCCCCCGCCATCAGCCGGAATGCAAGTTCGGGATGGGTCTCGAAGACGCGCTCGCGCAGGGCCGGATCGGCTCGCAGAGCGTCGTCGAGATCTCGCATCTTCGGGAACAGGTGGAAGGCCTGCCGCGACACCTTGCGCGGCGGGTCGGAGGTCGCGAGCGCGGCCGCACAGGCTGCCCCGTAATCCGTCGCCATCACCGCTGCGCGTCCGGGCACGGCAAAAACACTCGACTGCCGCGCGCCGAGCAGGGGCCGCACCAACCGCTCGGGGGCCCGACCGCCCGCCGCCGCGCGCTCCGGCAGGCCGACAGGCATGTCGACGGCAATGATTGCAGGGGCGTCCGGGAGCGCCAGCAGGGCCGCGAAATCCGGCACGACGCGGGCGCCGAGCCAGGCGCCATCATCGATACGGCGCAGCGCGACGACATAGCCCGCCCGGCAGCCATCGACTCCCGCGACACAGCCGCTCACGCGCTCTGGCCCAGATGCAATGCGACATCGGAAGCGAAACGCGCATCGTCGCCCGCCACCAGATGAGGCGCGGCCCGCACGCAGGCCGCGATCATGGCCTCGACCCAGTCCTGCTCGGACTTGGCGAAATCCGCGAGCACGTAATTGTGGACAAGCGCCTTGTCGCCGGGATGGCCGATGCCGACCCGCACCCGGCGATAGTCATTGCCGCACAGCGCGCTGATCGAGCGCAGGCCATTATGTCCCGCATTGCCCCCGCCCGCCTTCACCTTGAGCCGGCCGGGCGGCAGGTCGAGCTCGTCATGGACCACCATGACGTCGGAGAGCGGAATCTTGTAAAAGGCCATGGCCTGCCCGACGCTGCGGCCGGATTCGTTCATGTAGGTCTGCGGCTTGAGGAGCAGCACGCGCTGGCCGCCAATGGTCGCCTCGGCCGCCTCACCCTGGAAACGGCTGCGCCACGGCGAGGCGTTATAGGCGCGCGCCAGCGCCTCCACGACAAGGAAGCCGATATTGTGCCGGTTGCGGGCGTAGCGCCCCCCGGGATTGCCGAGGCCGGCAATGAGCTTCATCGCCCCTCTCCTCTCGCACCGCGCATATGAAAACGGCCGTGCTGTTTCCAGTCACGGCCGCTGAATTCATGCCCGCGCAAGCACGGCATCTTTTTACGCCTTGGCGGGCGCGGCATCGGCATCGACCTTCGGAGCGCTCAGCGTCACGAGGGTCAGGTTCTCGCGCGACACGGCCTTCACGCCGGCCGGAAGCTGCACATCGGCCAGATGGACCGTCTCGCCGATGTCGAGAGCAGCGACAGACACCTCGATCGCATCGGGGATGGCGTCCGGCGGAGCCATCAGCTCGAGGCTGTGCTCGACGATCTGCAGCGAGCCGCCGCGCTTGACGCCCGGCGAGCTCTCCTGGCCGACGACATGGACCGGCACCTCGACCTTGATCGCCTGGCCTTCGGCCAGACGCAGGAAGTCGACATGAACCGGGAAGTCGCGAACGGGATCGAGCTGGTAATCGCGCGGGATGGCGCGGATCACCTCTCCACCGACATTGATCTCGAAGATCGTCGTCAGGAAATGTCCGGCATAGATCAGCCGCTTGGTCTCGTTGTAATCGAGCGCGATGGTCTTGGGCGGCTGGCCGCCTCCATAGATCACCGCGGGCGTACGACCGTTGCGACGCTGATCCCGGGCGGCCCCCTTGCCGACCCGATCGCGTGCCACGGCCGTGATCTGCTTGATAGCACTCATGGCGTGGTCCTTTTCGAATGCGAAGGCCGCCAGACGGCGGCCTCTCAGGCGCCCTTGCCTCCAGGGGTGTCGGTCGGGCGCGCGCGGCTTATAGCCGGATCGGACGCGGGAGGGAAGCCCGCAGCGCTCCAGAGCCCTTGCGCGCGCAGGAGGCTGCTGCTCAGCGCCGAGCGCCTGTCGTTCAGCATGGTGAAGGCAGGCGGGCGGCGGGCGGCCAGCGCGGACGCCGCATGCGCGCTCTGCCGGTGGCCAGCCAGCGCCACGGCCATGCGGGCGCGCGTCGCCCGGTGCGACTGCGACAGGCCGCCGGGCTCGGCCCGGTCGATGACCGCGATGGGCATGAGCCCTGCAATGGCACGCCAGGCCTTCCAGCGGTGGAACGAGGCGAGATTGTCCGCCCCCATCAGCCAGACGAAGCGCGTACCCGGACAGGCCGCGATCAGGCGTCGCAGCGTGTCGATCGTATAGCGGGTCCGCAGGCGTGCCTCGATGCCGGTGACGCGGATGCGGGGATGATCGGCAAAGGCTCTGGCCACGGCAATTCGGACCGGAAGCGGCGCGAGTTGGCGCATATCCTTCAGGGGATTGCCGGGTGTCACCAGCCACCAGACGGCGTCGAGCCCAAGCCTTCGCAGCGCGATCAGGCTGATCTGTCGATGGGCCTTGTGCGCCGGATTGAACGAACCTCCGAGCAGCCCGATGCGCATCCCCCGCCCGTGAGGCGGCAATGCAGTGTCGCAGCCGGGCCCGTCAGGGCCGTGTCTGGCCGGTGCCATGGACGCGATACTTGAACGAGCAGAGCTGTTCGGCGCCCACCGGCCCGCGCGCATGCATCCGGCCCGTGGCGATGCCGATCTCGGCCCCGAAGCCGAATTCCCCGCCATCGGCGAATTGCGTCGAGGCATTGTGCACGACGATGGCGGAATCGACCTCGCGCAGGAAGCGCTCCGCCGCCGCCGCGTCCGCCGTCACGATGGCTTCCGTATGCTGCGAGCCATAGGTGGCGATATGCGCCATGGCGGCATCGATGCCGGACACGACCCGGCAGGCGATGATCGCGTCGAGATATTCCGTGCGCCAGTCCTCGTCCGTTGCCGGCGTCACGCGCGCATCGGCGCCTTGCGTCAGGTCGCAGCCGCGCACGGCGCAACCGGCATCCAGAAGCGCCGACACGAGCGGCTTCAGCAGGGGCAGAGCCGCAGCATCGACCAGCAACGTCTCGGCGGCGCCGCAAATGCCGGTGCGCCGCATCTTGGCATTGAGCACGATGGAGCGCGCCATCTCGGGTTCGGCAGCGCCATGGATATAGACGTGGCAGATGCCCTCCAGATGCGCGAAGACCGGCACGCGCGCTTCCGCCTGCACGCGGGCGACGAGGCTCTTGCCGCCGCGCGGCACGATCACGTCGAGATTGCCGTCGAGGCCCGCCAGCATGGCGCCGACCGCATCGCGATCGGCCACCGGCACAAGCTGGACACCGTCCTTCGGCAGGCCGGCTGCCGCAAGTCCCGCCTGCATGGCTTCGGCAATGGCGCGGGAACTTGCGAGGCTCTCGGAGCCTGCCCGCAGCACCGCCGCATTGCCCGACCAGACGCACAGCGCGCCGGCATCGGCGGTCACGTTTGGCCGGCTCTCGAAGATTACGCCGATCACGCCCAGCGGCGTCGCGACCCGCTCGATGGTGAGCCCGTTGGGGCGGGTCCAGCGCGACAGGACGCGTCCGACCGGATCTGGCAGTTCGGCGATCTCGGCAACCGCCTTTGCAATGGCCTCGATCCGGATCGCGTCAAGACGCAGCCTTTCGAGCATGGCGCCGCTCGTGCCGCGCGCCCGGGCAGCGTCCATGTCCTGCGCATTCGCCGCGAGAATGGCCGGCACCCGCTCCCGGATCGCCTGCGCCATGGCACGCAAGGCGAGCTGCTTGGTCGAGGTATCGGCGAGTGCCAGGGCACGGGAGGCCATGCGTGCCTGCCGGCCGATCCGCGTCATCAGGACCGGCAGCGCCTCACTCTCCACTGGCAGGATGCGCGCGATCTCGTTCATGCTCAGCCTCCCGCCAGTGCAAGGTCGTCGCGATGGATCATTTCGGCCCGGCCCGGATGGCCGAGCAGCGCCTCGATCTCGCGGCTGGCACGACCCGCAATGCGCTGCGCCTCGTCGGCATCATAGGCGATGAGCCCGCGCCCCAGCTCGTGCCCGTCAGGATCGCGCAGCCTCACCGCGTCACCACGCGCGAAATCGCCTTCCACGCGTGCGACACCGACCGGCAGCAGGCTGGCACCAGCCTTCAGCGCCTTCACCGCGCCGGCATCGAGATGCAGCGTGCCGCGCGGCTCCAGCGACCCGGCGATCCAGGCCTTGCGCGCGGTGGCAGGCGTCGAGGGGGTGAGGAACCAGGTGCAGCGCGCACCGTCGACGACGGCCCGCAGCGGGTTCTTGGCCTCGCCCTTGGCGATCAGCATATGCGCGCCGCCCGACGTTGCGATCCGCGCTGCCTCGATCTTGGTGCGCATCCCGCCGCGCGACAGTTCCGACGCCGCCCCGCCCGCCATGGCCTCGATGGCGGGCGTGATCCGCGCCACGACCGGCAGATGCCGGGCCTGCGGATCGACGGCAGGGGGAGCTGTATAGAGCCCGTCCACATCGGAGAACAGGACGAGCAGGTCCGCCCCGATCATGGCCGCGACACGCGCCGCCAGCCGGTCATTGTCGCCATAGCGGATCTCGGTCGTGGCGACCGTATCATTCTCGTTGATGACGGGCACCGCCCGCATTTCGAGCAGCTTCGAGGTGGTCGCGCGCGCATTGAGATAGCGCCGGCGCTCTTCCGTATCGGCGAGCGTGACGAGGATCTGGCCGGCCGTCAGGCCGTGATGGGCGAGCACTTCCGACCATGCGCGGGCAAGCGCGATCTGGCCGACCGCCGCCGCCGCTTGGCTTTCTTCGAGCCGCAATACGCCGGCGGGGAAGCCAAGAACCGTCCGCCCCAGCGCGATGGCCCCTGACGACACGACGAGCACGTCGCAGCCGCGCGCATGGAGGTCGGCGATATCTTCCGCGAGCGAGGCGAGCCAGGCGAGCTTGAGCCGGCCCCTGGCCCGGTCGACGAGCAGCGCCGACCCCACCTTGATGACGACGCGACGGAACTGGCGCAGCGAGGGCAATGTCTCGCCGCCAGGCTCGGCGGAGGCGCCGGCCGGCAAGATCGCGTCGATGGCCGCCGCATTCATGGCTGCCAGCCTCCCTCTGTCGCGGGCGCCTGCGCGGCCTTTTCCTCTCCACGCGCCACGTCGATGGCGCTCATCAGCGCCCGCAATGCACCGGTGACGCCCTCGCCCGACGCAGCCGAGAGCTTGAGCGGCGTCTGCCCGCAGGCGCGCTTGAGCTTCTGCATCTGCGATTTCAGCGTGTCGGGATCGAGCGCATCGACCTTCGAGAGCGCGACGATCTCCGGCTTGTCGGTCAGCCCGTGGCCATAGGCCTCCAGCTCGTGGCGCACGACCTTGTAGGCCTTGCCGGCATGCTCGCTGGTGCCGTCGACCAGATGAAGCAGCACGTTGCAGCGCTCGACATGGCCCAGAAACCGGTCGCCAAGCCCCGCGCCCTCATGCGCGCCCTCGATGAGGCCGGGAATGTCGGCCAGCACGAATTCCCGTCCGTCATTACGCACGACGCCAAGCCCCGGATGCAGCGTGGTGAAGGGGTAATCGGCGATCTTGGGCTTGGCCGCCGTGACGGCTGCCAGAAAGGTCGACTTGCCCGCATTGGGCAGGCCGACGAGCCCGGCATCGGCGATCAGCTTCAGCCGCAGCCAGATCCAGCGCTCCTGACCCGGCAGGCCGGGATTGGCCCGGCGCGGCGCCTGATTGGTCGAGCTCTTGAAATAGGCATTGCCGAAGCCGCCATTGCCGCCCTGCAGCAGCACGACGCGCTGGCCAGGCACCGTCAGGTCGGCAAGCAGCGTCTCGCCGTCCTCGTCGAGCACCTGCGTGCCCACCGGCACCTTCAGCAGGGCATCGGAGCCGCGCGCGCCTGCCCTGTTGCGGCCCATGCCATGCACGCCGGACTTGGCCTTGAAGTGCTGCTGGTAACGATAGTCGATGAGCGTGTTCAGCCCTTCGGTGCATTCGAGCACGACATCGCCGCCGCGCCCGCCATCGCCGCCGTCGGGTCCGCCGAACTCGATGAACTTCTCGCGCCGGAACGAGACGCAGCCCGCCCCGCCATCGCCGGAGCGGACATAGATCTTGGCCTGGTCGAGAAACTTCATGCGTTGGCAAACTTCATGTCTGGAGAAACAGGCGGGCTCACGCTCGCATTCCGTTCAGGCTCTAAAGCATTTCGCCCCATTTGGGAAAGCGCTTCCAGCCGAGCTGTCCGCCGAGGCTATCGGCGGAGGCTGCGCGCGGAGGCTGCGCGCGAAGACGGCTCCCGCGCTCGCGCATCGCTCATCTGCCTCGCCGAACGCGCCGCCCCTCCTCACGGTTGCGGAGGCATCTTGACAAAAGGCCCGACCATCCCCATGTAAATGTAACTGACATTCACATAGGAGTCTGTCATGTCGAGTTCAACCTGGTCCGCCTCTGACGACCCTCGCCTGGATGGCGCACCGGGTCGCGCAACAGGCTCGGGGTCGCATCGCGCCTGTTCCCGCAGAACCGCCTGCAGCACGGGCGACTGGCGCACGATGCTGGCGCGCTGGAGCATCGCGCCGCGCGGACGCTGGCGACCCCATGAGGTCGCGGCGATGGTCGTCGGCTTCGTCGCCTTCTGGCCCGTCGGTCTTTTCCTGCTGGGCTGGAAAAAGGGCTGGCTCGGCATCGACAGGCTCATGAGCCGCTTCGAGGCCGATCCGCTGGCACCCGGCACCGGCCCGGCTGGTGGCGGTGGCTGGCGGGACGACCTGTCCCGCAGCTCCGGCAACAGCGCCTTCGACGCGCACAAAAACGCCGAACTGCAGCGTCTCGAGGAGGAATATGCCCGGCTCGCGCAGAAGCAGCGCGATTTCGAGGCCTTCCTCGTCCGCTTGCGGGAAGCCAAGGATCGCGAGGAGTTCGAGCGGTTCGTGCGCGAGCATCAGGCCGTCACACCGGCCTGATGAGCCATGGACTGCATCGAGGCCCGGCAGGAAACTGCCGGGCCTTTTTCGTGAGCCGGCCCGGCAGCGTTGAGGATCCGTTAAGGAGACCGGCACAATCTCCCGCCCATGGCTGTGTTGCGTATCGGGTCGCGGGATGAGGCAGGGCGGACAGTTTCGCCCGTCGATGGATCGCGCCTGCGCTGGCTGAAGCCAGCTTTTGCCGTCTCGGCGATGGCTCTCGTCCTGACAGGCTGCGGGCTGTTCCGCTATGAGACGCGGGCGCCCTGGCGCGGCGAGGCCGAAGCGGCCTGCCTTGCCAGCAAGCAGGTCAAGCCCGGCCTCCATATCGTGCCGTCCTCCTCGCTCGACGGGCCGGGCGCCTGCGGAATGGATTATCCGTTCCGCGTCACCGCCTTTGCAGAGGGGAGCGTCGCCCTCGACAAGCGCCAGACGATGGCCTGCCCGATGATCCCGCGCACAGAGGCCTGGATCGACGAGGTGGTGCAGCCGGCAGCCCGGATGGTCTTCGGCCAGCCCGTCGTCGAGCTGCGCGCGGGTTCCTATGCCTGCCGGGGTCAGAATGGCCAGTCGGGTGCCCGCCTTTCGGAACATTCCTTCGGCAACGCGCTCGACATCATGGCCTTCCGTCTCGCCGACGGGCGCACCGTGAGCATCGCGCAGGGCTGGAAAGGCTCGCCGCAGGAGCAGGAATTCCTGCGCGAGGTCTTTGTCGGCGCCTGCCGGCATTTCACAACCGTGCTGGGGCCCGGCTCGGACGCCTTCCATTACGACCATCTGCACATGGATCTGGCCCGGCACGATCCCGCCGGCACGCGCCGCATCTGCAAGCCGGTCCTGAAATATACGAGCCGGCTCGACATGGCAGGCGCAAGCGCCGCGCCTGCGCCACATCGGCCGGTTCAGGCGGCGACCCCCGTGCCGCAGCCGCAGACGCTTCCGGCACCCGTCTGGTCGACGGCAAGGCCCGCGCCTGCGCCTGCTCCCGTCATGGCGGGCCCGCAGCCACTGCGCGCGCCTGTTTCCGCGCTCCCGCGCCCGCCCGGCGAGATCGGCGTCCTGACCGGTTCCGGCCTGTACTGACGCAGGTTCAGCGCGGCAGGACGAAGATATTGACCTCGAGGCCGGCATCGTCGGGCCGGGTCATGTCGGTCACATATTCCTCGACGAAACTGTCCTGCACGGACAGGCCCTTGGCATCGAGATAGGCCGTGATCGCCTCGTAGGTCTGGTCGATATCCTCATAGGTCGACTTGTGCACGAAGCGCAGCGCCTTGCCCGAGGGGGTCTTGCCGATGCGGGTTTCGGCATTGAGCTGCGCCTGTCCGGGATTCAGGCCCTCGACCGGCAGCATGGCCTCGTAGCGGAAGCCGAGATCGTCGGTCTCGATGAAAAGCGCCAGCGGGCGCCCGGCAATGCGCAGGTTCGCGGCCGTGGCCGTGGCCGCCAGCGCCTCGAAATCGGCCTTGAGCTTGCCGAAGCCCTCATCCCACGTGGACGTGCCGCCGCGCGCGATCACGGGCTTTTCGGGCAGGACCACATCGTCGACATTCGACGTGTCGCCCGGCACGGGGATGAGCGTGGTGCGGGCATCGGCGCTCGTTGCCGGCGGCTGGATCGGCATCGGCACGGGCGCAGGAGCCGGACCGCCCGTGCCCGGCTGGGCGGGCGGCTGGGCGGGCGCGGCCGGGCTCTGGGCCACTGGTGGCGCGGATGCAGGCGGCGCAGGTAACGGATTGGCAGAGGCAGGTGGCGGTGCCACCGGGACGGGGGCTACGGGTGCCGCCGGCACGGGCGGCGCCAGCGGCGCGCTCTCGACCGGGGCGGGACGCGGAACGCCCGCACCTGGCGCAGCCTGCTGGGCCATCGCGCCCGCCGAGACGAACCCGGCCAGGACGAGAACGCAAGCGCCGGCACGGCGCCAGCGCCGGCTTGACGGGAACGGGAAGCGGGACCCCTGCGCGCTCATGTCGGATCTGCCTTCACGCGCCGAATCAGGCGGCGCCCACCTCTGTCGAACGGTGCCGGCGGCATCGGCGGCGGGCAAGCCCGACACCGCCCGTCCTGCCAAAATGCTGGCGGCTGCGCCCGTTCTGCATCATATAGCGCGAATGACGGCGCCGGGTTTCATCGGGAAACCGCCGACCGGAGAAGATGCGATGGTGGAACTCGCGGGACGCCGCTTCCTCAAGATGAACGGGCTGGGGAACGAGATCGTCGTCGTGGACCTGCGCGGCACGCGTGGGCGGCTTGCAGCCGAGGATGTGGCGGCGCTTGGCCGCCTGCCCGGTGCGCGCTTCGACCAGCTCATGGCGATCCATGATGCGCTGGCGCCCGGCACCGACGCCTTCATCCGCATCTATAACATCGACGGCTCGGAGGCCGGCGCCTGCGGTAACGGCACGCGTTGCGTCGCATGGGCGATGCTCAGTGACCCCGTCATGGGCCGCGCGGCGGGCGATCGCCTGACGCTGGAAACGAAGGCGGGCCTGCTCCACGTTCGGCGCGAGGACTTGCTCACCTTCACGGTCGACATGGGCGCCCCGCGCCTCCTCTGGCATGAAATCCCGCTCGCCGAGGAATTCCGCGACACGCGCATGATCGAATTGCAGATCGGCCCGATCGACGCGCCCGTCCTCCATTCGCCCGCAGCCGTCAACATGGGCAACCCGCACGCGATCTTCTTCGTGGACGACGTGAACGCCCACGATCTGGGACGTTGCGGCCCGCTGCTCGAGAACCACCCGATCTTTCCCGACCGCGCGAATATCTCGCTGGCGCAGGTGCTCGCGCCCGATCATCTGCGCCTGCGTGTCTGGGAACGCGGCGTGGGCTTGACCCGCGCCTGCGGTTCGGCGGCCTGTGCGGCCGTCGTTGCAGCCGCGCGCAAGAAGCTCACCGGTCGCAAGGCACGCGTGACGCTGCCCGGCGGTGATCTCCTGATCGACTGGCGCGAGAGCGACGGCCATGTGCTGATGACGGGTCCAGTCGAGCTGGAGCGCGAGGACCGCGTTCCAGCGCTTGCCTCCTGATGGCTGCAGCCATGCCGAGCGAGCTGCCGTCGCACGACGAGGCGACCGGCGACGGCATCGAAATCGTCACCTTCGGCTGCCGCCTGAACATCCACGAATCGCAGGTGATGCGCGACCACGCCCGCGCGGCCGGGCTTGCCGACATTGTCATCGTCAATACCTGCGCCGTCACGGCCGAGGCCAGCCGGCAGGCCCGGCAGGCGATACGCCGCCTCGGGCGCGAACGCCCGGATGCCCGCATCGTCGTCACCGGTTGCGCCGCGCAAATCGAGCCCGAACGCTTTGCCGCCATGGCCGAGGTGACCCAGGTGGTGGGCAACGACAGCAAGCTGAGGGCCGGCACATGGCAGGCTCTCGCGGGGGATGGCAGGAACGAGCGCATCCTTGTCGAGGATATCATGCAGGTGCGGCAGACCGCGCCGCATCTCGTCGACGGCTTCACCGGCCGCACCCGCGCCTTCGTCCAGGTCCAGAACGGCTGCGACCATCGCTGCACCTTCTGCATCATCCCCTTTGGGCGCGGCAATTCGCGCTCCGTGCCGATGGGTGCTGC
>JBIPLL010000425.1:0-3195 GCA_044368425.1 Beijerinckiaceae bacterium | reverse complement strand
CTCCCTTTCGAGTTCTTCAGGCGACGAGCGCGGCGGCGAGGGGTTTGCCCACCCCGCTGTCATTGAGGTGGCAGGCGCCGACATGTCCCGGCGCGACCTCGCGCAGGGCCGGCACCTCGATGCGGCAGCGCTCGCCCGCAAAGGGGCAGCGCGGATGGAAATGGCAGCCGGGCGGCGGGGCGAGCGGCGACGGGATCTCGCCGCGGACGGGCGAGAAGGCGCGGCGGCGATTGGCGATGCTCGGCACCTCGGCCAGCAGCGCGCGGGTATAGGGGTGGTTCGGCTCGCGCGTGAAGGCGTCGGCCGGTGCCATTTCGACGATGCGGCCGAGATACATGACCGCCACGCGGTCGCTGACATGGTTCACCACGCCGATGTCGTGGCTGATGAACAACGAGGTCAGGCCGAGATCGCGGCGCAGGTCCATGAACAGGTTGATGATCTGCGCCTGGATCGAGACGTCGAGCGCGGCAACCGACTCGTCGCAGACCAGAAAGCGCGGCTCGACGGCCAGCGCGCGGGCAATGCCGATGCGCTGACGCTGGCCGCCCGAGAACTGGTGCGGATAGCGCGACACATAGGATGGATCGAGCCCCACCCGGCGCATCATGTCCGCGACATATTCCGCCTTGCCAGCCCGCGTCACGAGCCCGTGGGCGAGCGGCGCCTCGCCGATGATGTCGAGGACGCGCTTGCGGGGATTGAGCGACGACATCGGGTCCTGGAAGATCATCTGCGAGGACAGCCGCGCGCGCCTGGCGTCCGAGCCCGCAAGCGTGGCGCGGTCGTGCCCCTCCCACATCACCTGCCCGCCGGTCGGCGGCAAGATTCCCGCCATGATGCGCCCGAGTGTCGATTTTCCGCAGCCGGATTCGCCGACGAGGCCGACGACCTCGCCCCTGCCGACAGTCAGGTCGACGCCGTCGATGGCGTGCACGACCTGCGGCTTCAGGTTTGCGCCCAGCATCCGGGCGAGGCGCTCGGCAAGGTCGAGATCGCGCGTGAAGCGCTTGACGATGCCGCGCGCCTCGACCAGCGGAACGGGACGAGCGGTACTCATGCCGCCTCCTCGCGCACGGGATGGAAGCAGCGGAAGGAGGTGCCGCCCCATTCCTCCAGCGACGGCTCAGCCTCGCAGGCGGGCGTCGCGCGGGCGCAACGCGGGCGGAAGGTGCAGCCCGAAGGCCGCGCGAGCGGGGACGGCGCCATGCCGGGAATGGCATTGAGCGGCGCACCGCGCGGCACGCTCGCCGGCAGGGATCCCATCAGGCCGCGCGTATAGGGATGGAGCGGGGCATCGAGCACGGCGTCGGTCAGACCGGTCTCGACGATGCGGCCGGCATACATGACGGCGATGCGCTGCGCCAGGCCGGCCACGACGCCGAGATCATGCGTGATCCAGACGAGCGCCATGCCGAGATCGCGCGTCAGCGACTGGATCTGCGCCAGGATCTGCGACTGGATCGTGACGTCGAGCGCCGTCGTCGGCTCGTCGGCGATGATGAGATCGGGCCGGTGCAGCAGCGCGATGGCGATGGCGACGCGCTGGCGCATGCCGCCCGAGAACTGGTGCGGATAGGCGGCGAGCCGCTCGTCGGGCGACGGGATGCCCACCATGCCCAGCGCGTCGCGGGCCCGCGCGCGGGCTTCGGCGCGCGACACGGCCTCGTGGGCTTTCACCGCCTCGACCATCTGGGTCTCGATGCTGAGCACGGGATTGAGCGTCATCATCGGGTCCTGGAAGATCATGGCGATCTTCCGCCCGCGCAGGCGGCGCATCTCGGCCCGCGGCAGGCCGACAAGGTCGCGGCCCTGGAACAGGATGCGCCCGCTCACGATGCGGCCGGGCGGCTCGAGCAGGCCCAGGATCGAGAAGCCCGTGATCGACTTGCCGGACCCCGATTCGCCGACGAGGCCCAGAACCTCGCCGCGCCGGACCTCGAAGCTCACGCCGTCCACCGCCTTCACCACGCCCCGCTCCTGCGGGAAATGGGTCTGCAGATCCTCCACCCGCAGGGTCGGGACATCGGAGGCAGGACTTGCCGGCAGGATTGGGCTCATTGTCAGCGCTCCAGCCGGGGATTGAGAACCTCGCGCAGCCGGTCGCCCACGATGTTGATGCTGAAGACGAGCGCGAGCAGCAGCAGGCCAGGCCAGACACTGATCCAGTACTGGCCCGACATCAGCACCTCGTAGCCATTGGCGATGAGGAGTCCGAGCGAGGGCTCGGTGATCGGCAATCCGATGCCAAGGAAGCTCAGCGTCGCCTCCGCCGAGATGGCATTGGCCACCTGCAAGGTGCCGATGACGATGAGCGGCGGCAGGCAATTGGGCAGGACGTGGCCGAAGAGGATGCGCGTGCGCGAGAGGCCAAGGCAGGTGGCGGCCTCGACATAATCCTTGCCTTTCTCGACGAGCGCGGCGGCGCGCACGGCGCGGGCAAAGAGCGCCCATTGCACGAGGACGAGCGCGAACATCACCTTGCCGACCCCCTGCCCGATCAGGGCGAGCAGCATCAGGGCAACGAGGATCGTCGGGAAGCCGAGCATGAGATCGACGAGGCGCATGATCAGCGTATCGACGCGCCCGCCTGCGAAAGCCGCGATCAGGCCGAGCGTCGCGCCGACGCAGAGCGCCACCACGCCGCTGACAAGGCCGACCGCAAGCGAGGTGCGCAGGCCGTAGATCATGGCCGAGAGCATGTCGCGCCCCTGCCCGTCGGTGCCGAGCCAGTAGGTGCCGCCGGCCATGCTGGCGGAACCCGGCGGGAGCTTCGCGTCGATGATGCTGATCTGCATCAGGTCATAGGGGTCCTGCGGCGCGAGAAACGGGCCGAACAGGGCCGTCAGCAACAGGAGGAGGCAGGCAATGGCCGCGATGCTTGCCTTGGTGCTGCGGGTAAGCCCCGCCAGCACGCGGCCCGTGAGCGTATCGGACGACAGGCGGGCAGCGAGCGCACTCATGAGGAGGCACTCCCCAGCCGGATTCGCGGATCAAGCAGCGAATAGAGCAGGTCCACGACGAAATTGATGACGATGAACAGCGTCACCACCACGAGCAGGTAGGCAACGACGACAGGCCGGTCGAGGCGGGTGATCGAATCGATCAGCAGCTTGCCCATGCCCGGCCAGGCGAAGATCGTCTCGGTGACGATGGCGAAGGCGATGAGGCTGCCAAACTCGACGCCGACCACCG
>JBIPLL010000426.1:0-3195 GCA_044368425.1 Beijerinckiaceae bacterium | reverse complement strand
GCGCGCACGCTGTGAGCCGCGATGGCGCCCTGCGCCTGCTCCGGCGGCACATTCGTGAAGATCACGTGCCCTCTCCCGGCACTCCGGCGGCAGATCGCGAGCCAAGCCTTTGGGCCAGCACGATCTCGCCCATCACGGACAGAGCGATCTCGGCCGGGCTGATCGCGCCGATGTCGAGGCCGATCGGAGCATGGATGCGGTCGAGCGCCTGTTTCGTGAGTCCGGCCTGAATGAGCCTTTCGAGCCTCTTGGCGTGGGTGCGGCGCGAGCCAAGCGCGCCGATATAGAAGCAGCCGGCCGCAAGCCCGGCCGTCAGGGCGGGATCGTCGATCTTCGGATCATGCGTGAGGCAGACCAGCGCCTTGTAGCGATCAAGCCCCCCGATGGCTGGCAGCGCCTCCTGCGGCCATTGGGCGAGAACCTGCGTGTCGGGGAAGCGCTCGGGCGTCGCGAAGGCGGTGCGCGGGTCGATGACCACGCTGTCGAGTCCCAGAAGGCGCGCCATGGGCACAAGTGCCTGGCTGACATGGACTGCGCCGACGATTACGAGCGTTACGGGAGGAACGGTCACGGTCAGGAAGATCTTGCGGTCGCCGATTTCGAGTGGACCGCTGCGTCCCTTGCGCAAGGCGGCGTCGAGTTCGGCCGCAAGCGGATCGGCTGCGATGTCGGCCTCGCGCACGAGGCGCTGGGAGCCGTCGCCGAGGTCGGTCACGAGCACGGCGGCGCGGCGTGCAGCGCGCTCGGCATTCAGGGCGGCGAGGTCTGACAGGCGCATGGTCTAGCCCTCGATCTTCTCGACATAGACGCGGATGCGCCCTCCGCAGGACAGGCCGACGCGCCAGGCGGTTTCGTCGGCCACGCCGAATTCCAGCAGACGGGGGCGCCCGTCCGCGATCACGTCCATCGCCTCGCTCACGACCTCACCCTCGACGCAGCCGCCCGAGACGGAGCCGAGAAAGTGGCCCTGCGAATCGATCGCGAGGTGACTCCCTACAGGGCGGGGTGCCGAGCCCCAGGTCTCGACCACGGTCGCGAGCGCGACCGCCTGACCGGCACGCACCCAGCTTTCGGCCTGGGCGAGAATGTCGTCGTCTGTCGTCAGCATGGTCTGTTCCTGAGGTTCCCGGTCTTACGCGGCGTTGCGCAGATAGCGGGCGGGGTCCGCCATAGTCACGCGGTCGGTGGCGAGCGCTGCGCAGAGCGACTCCATCGAGGCCAGGTTGTGGATCGGGCGGAAGTCGTGGACATGCGGCAGCATCGCACGAATGCCGCCGGCCCGCGCCTGGAAGCCGCCATAGCGCAGGAGCGGATTGAGCCAGACGAGGCGCCGGCACGAGCGCTTCAGGCGATCGAGCTCGAAGGCCAGTTCGGTCGTCACCTCCCGCTCGAGCCCGTCGGTGAACAGCAGCACGATGGGCCCCTGCGAGAGGACGCGGCGCGACCAGTCGCGGTTGAAGCGGGCGAGCGCCGCAGCGATGCGGGTGCCGCCCTCCCAGTCCTTGACGCGGCGCGAGGCGCGCTCCAGCGCCTCGTCGGGATCGCGCCCGCGCAGCTCGCGCGTCACGTTGGTGAGGCGCGTCGCGAAGAGGAACGTGTGCACGCTGCGGCGTGAGGCAGCGAGTGCGTGCATGAAATGCAGCAGCACGCGGCTGTACTCGGCCATGGAGCCGGAAATGTCGATGAGCGCGATCACGGGCGGATGACGCGTCGCGCGCTCGCGCCGCGCCAGCGTCAGCATCTCGCCGCCTGAACGCAGGCTCTGACGCAGCGAGCGGCGCAGATCGATGAAGCGCCCGCGCGGATCGGCGACAAAACGCCTTGTCGGCACCTCGTCATGCGGCAGGCGCAGCCGGGCAATGAGCGCGGTGGCGCGGGCGATCTCGTCCGCCGTCATCTGCGCGAAGTCCTTGCCCTGCAGGACCTCGCGGTCGGAGACGGTGAGGCGGGCCGTGATCTCCGTTTCCTTTTTCGGCGGGGGCGGCGCTTTCTGCGAGCCGCCAAGAGCCTCGGAGACGCGTAAGGCTGCGGCCGGCGGCTTCTTCTCCCCCTGCATCTCGCCCGGCGCGATGGGCGACATCTGGGCGATGAGCTTCTCGATCAGCGCACGCCGGCGCCAGAACAGGGCGAAAGCCTGCTCGAACAGCAGGGAGTGCTCATGCTTCGAGACGAAGATGGCGTGAAGCGTCCAGAAAAAGTCCTCGCGCGTGCCGATATGGGCCGCTTCCACCGCCTCGACCGCATCGAGCACGTGGCCCGGCCCGACGGGCAGGCCGGCCGCGCGCAGGGCGCGGGCGAAATAGACGACGTTCTCGGCGAGCCGGCCGCTCATCGTTTGGTGCTTACCCGCGCAATTCCGCCTTCACGGCGTCCAGCATTTCCTTGATGCGGGAATGCTGCATCTTCTGGATATCGTCCTGATATTTCAAAAGGACACCCAGCGTATCGGAGACGATGGCCGGGTCGAGCGCGACCGCGTCGAGTTCGACCAGAGCCGACGCCCAGTCGAGCGTTTCGGCCACGCCCGGCACCTTGAACAGCTCCTCCTTGCGCAAGGCCTGCACGAAGGCGATGACCTCGCGCGTCAGCCGGGCGGGCGCATCGGGGCGGCGCGCCTTGAGGATGGCCAGTTCTCGGGCCGCATCCGGGTAGTCGACCCAGTGATAGAGGCAGCGGCGCTTGAGCGCGTCGTGGATCTCGCGGGTGCGGTTCGAGGTCAGGATCACGAGGGGCGGCGCTTCGGCCCGCACGGTTCCGAGTTCGGGAATCGTGATCTGGAAATCCGACAGGACTTCCAGCAGGAACGCCTCGAAAGCCTCGTCGGTGCGGTCGAGTTCGTCGATCAGCAGCACGGGCGGGCCGTCGGCGTCCGGCATCAGCGCCTGCAGCAGCGGGCGGCGGATGAGATGGCGCTCGCTGAACACGCCCTTCTCCAGCGAGTCGCGATCGGTATCGCCGGCGGCCTCGGCAAGGCGGATCGCCATCATCTGCCCGGCATAGTTCCACTCATAGACGGCGGAGGAGACGTCGAGGCCCTCATAGCATTGCAGGCGGATGAGACGGCGGCCCAGGCCGGCTGCCAGAACCTTGGCGATCTCGGTCTTGCCGACGCCGGCCTCGCCCTCGAGAAAAAGCGGGCGGCCAAGCTTCATCGACAGGAACAGGACCGTCGCCAAGGGACGGTCGGCGACGTAA
>JBIPLL010000423.1:0-3215 GCA_044368425.1 Beijerinckiaceae bacterium | reverse complement strand
CTCCCGGACCGGTCAGTTTCGGCCTGATCCCGCAATAATCCGGCGTGAGCGCGCCATCGGGCAGGCCCGGCCAATAGGTGCGGATCGCCGCATAGAACACGTCCGCCCGGCGCGGATCGACATTGTAATCCTCGGCCTCGATCCATTCGACATCCGGGCCAAAGCGCATGCGGCCGTTGAGGTCGAGCGTCAGGTGGATGCCGAGCCCGCCCTCGACGGGAGCGGGATAGATCAGCCGCGAAAAGGCCGGCTTGCCCGCGCAGGCAAAGTAATTGCCCTTGGCAAGCACCTGCTTCGGCGCGCGTTCCGCCGGATAGCCTTCCGTCACCCGCGCGAGCGCCTGCGCGCCCAGCCCGGCGCTGTTGACGACCCCATCGACGCGCAGCACGCCCGGCTCGGCCCCGCCGAAATGCACGTCGAAGCCGCTGCCCGATGGCACGATACGGGTCACGGGTGTATGGAAGGCGATGGCACCGCCCGCATCCTCGATCTCGCCCTGCAGGGCCAGCATCACGCCATGGCTGTCGACGATGCCTGTCCAGGGCGAATGCAGGGCCGCCACGCAGGCAAGATTGGGCTCAAGCGCACGGGCCTGTGCGCCGTCGATCAAGGCGAGGCCCTCGACCTCGTTGGCGAGGCCCTGCTTGTGGATGGATGCGATCTTGGCTTCCTCGAAGGGGGTCGTCGCCACGATCAGCTTGCCAACCGCGCGATGCGCGATGCCGCGTTTGGCGCAGTAATCGGTCAGGAGCCGGCGCCCCTGCACGCAATGGCGCGCCCGCAGCGAGCCGGTCGGGTAATACATGCCCCCGTGCATGACCTCGCTGTTGCGCGACGATGTGCCTGAGCCGATCGCGCCCGTGGCCTCTGCCACGATGACAGTGTCGCCGCGCCGGGCGCATTCCGCGCCGATGGCGAGCCCGACCACGCCGGCACCGATGATGAGAATGTCGCGGGCCATTCCTGCTCCGGGGCGATGTTCGGCCGCTCATGCGCCATGAAAGTGCAAGGAAGGCAAGGGCAGATGGCACGCATTCCGCCCTGCGCGCCCGCTCATCGCGGCAGCGGCACGCCTTCGCGGATGCGGGCGGAAAAGTCGGACAGCGGCTCGCCGCCCGCGTCGTCGCTCGCCTGCCCCTTCGCGCTGACCTTCGCCCTCTCGGCAAGTTCGGCGAAGGACAGGGACGTATCGACAGCGCCCAGTTCATAGGCATAGGAGGGGGCATAGCCCGACAGGGCCACTCGCCAGTCGAGCGGCAATTCCGGCCAGAGCGAGCGCGCCAGCCGGAACGCGATCGTGGTGCAATTGCCGCCCAGCGTGTCGTACCAGGCCGGCTGGGCCTGCAATGCGGCGATCTCGGCTGCATAGGCCTCGATCAGCGCGCGCGCCTTCGGGACACCGACGGACAGCCGGTAGAGCCGCACATCCTCCTTCCAGACATTGGTGCGCAGACGCACGAGGTCGCGCTCGTCGGCAGCAAGGATGGCCAGCTCGTATTGCTTGAAGAACCCGGCCAGCGCCGAATATTCCTCGCCCTTTTCCCGGCGGATCTCGATCGAGAAGGCGAGCGGCGGTGCGTCCGCGAAAGGGAAGCTCACGATCACATGGGCGATCGCCGGGCCCATCCAGTAGGAGAAGAACAGATCCACGCCCTCGACCTTGCTCAGGTCGTAGGTCCGGTCGATCCAGCGCGGCGTGAAGTCGCTGTCGCTGCGCCAGGCGAAGTCGCGCAGGTTGCGCACCTCAAGCCGGTCCCCCTCGATCACGAGTTCAGGCAGCCGCTCCGCCACCGCCGCCCAGTCGCGCTGTTGCGCGGGCTGGATCGTGCTCCACCAGCCCAGCAGGACGACAAACGCGAGGCCATAGAGCAGGGGCGCCCGCCATTGTCCGCGCATCACGGCGAGCAGGGCGAGCACGCCCGCCACGGCGAACAGCACGGCGCCCGTCATGCGCCATGCCTCGTCGCCCGGCAGCCGGAACCAGAGCGCGAGCGCACCCCAGGCCGTCATTGCCAGCACGGCCAGGGCGGCCACGCCCCGAAATCCCCATCTGGCGAAGCGCCGCATTCAATCCCCCCGCTCCGCACCACTGTTGCGCGCCGCGCGGCGGATGTCCACGGCCAGCCCGCGCCCCCGTCCGGATGCACGAAGGGCCGGCGGATTACCCGCCGGCCCTTCGAATTGCACGAAAGCGTCTGTCTCAGGCCGCGATCGACATGGTCGGCGCAGCCGCCCGCACGTCGGCGTCGACATGGGCCTCGTACTTCGCGAAATTCTTGCGGAACATCGCGATGAGCGTCTTGGCCGTCTCGGCGAAGGCGGCCTTGTCCGACCAGGTCTTGACCGGATAGAGGATGTGGGGCTCGACGCCGGGAACCGACGTCGGCACCGCGAAGCCGAAATAGGGATCCCGGCGGAAGTCGGCGCGGCTCAACGAGCCGTCGAGTGCCGCCGTCAGGAGCCGCCGCGTGACGCGGATCGGCATGCGACGGCCGACACCCTCCTTGCCACCGGTCCAGCCCGTATTCACCAGCCAGCAATCGACATGGTGCTTGGCAATGAGATCGCGCAGCAGGTTGCCGTAGACGGACGGGTGACGAGGCAGGAACGGGGAGCCGAAGCAGGTCGAGAACGTCGCTTCCGGCTCGGTCACGCCCTTTTCGGTTCCGGCGACCTTGGCCGTGTAGCCCGACAGGAAGTGATACATCGCCTCGGCCGGGGTCAGCTTGGCGATGGGCGGCATGACGCCGAACGCATCGCAGGTCAGCATCACGATGTTCTTCGGTGTGCCGGCCCGGCCAGTCGGCGAGGCATTCGGGATGAAGTCGAGCGGATAGGCGCAGCGCGTGTTCTCGGTCTTCGATTCGTCGTCGAAATCCGGGATGCGCGTGAACGGATCGAGCACGACGTTCTCGAGGACGGTGCCGAAACGCTCCGTCGTCGCGAAGATCTCGGGCTCGGCCTCCCGCGACAGGCGGATCGTCTTGGCGTAGCAGCCGCCCTCGAAGTTGAAGACGCCGGCCGGGCTCCAGCCATGCTCGTCGTCGCCGATCAGCATGCGGTTGGGATCGGCGGAAAGGGTGGTCTTGCCGGTGCCCGACAGGCCGAAGAACACGGCGACATCGCCGCTCTTGCCGGCATTGGCCGAGCAATGCATGGGCATCACGCCCTGTGCGGGCAGGGTGTGGTTGAGATAGGTGAAGACCGACTTCTTC
>JBIPLL010000421.1:0-3228 GCA_044368425.1 Beijerinckiaceae bacterium | reverse complement strand
TGTGTGACGGCGGGGCGCGGCCCCGTCGAATGCCGGGCTGCGGTTGAGCATGTCATCGCCGCCATGCGCGAAGAAGCCGAGACGGCAGGGCTGACATTCGACGAGCAAGCGCCGGACGGAAAGACGGGTTCGGTGCTGCTGGGCCTCTCGGGACAAGGCTGCGAAGCCTTTGCCCGCTCCTGGATCGGCACTATCCAATGGATCGCCCGAAGCGACATCCGGCCCGGCCACAAGCGCAAGAACTGGTTCATCGCCGTGCGACGCCTGGCTCCGCCGGAGCGGGCACCGGAGATCGACGAGAGCGAACTACGCTTCGAGACCCTCCGAGCCGGTGGCCCTGGCGGACAACACCAGAACCGCACCGAAAGCGCGGTTCGCGTGGTGCATGTTCCAACTGGGATGAGCGTTGTTGCGCGCGACGAGCGTTCCCAACATCGCAACAAGGCCCTCGCGATCGAACGTCTCAAGGCTATTCTCGGTGCTGCCCACGAACAGAAACGTGATGCTGCGCAGTTTCGTGATTGGCTGGAGAGGATTGCCGTGGAGCGGGGCAATCCCGTACGTACTTATGTCGGAGAGGCATTCAAGCGGCGCACCTGAGGCGTGCCGCCAGGTAATGACCGCGAAGTGCCCTCAAGTCGGTCGTTGCGGGTCTTATTCGCCCGCGCTCCCGCGCCACGAATAGCCCGAACGTGACGATGCGCCTCTGCAACTGGCCGTCGGGCCACAGGCCAAAGCTCCGCCCATTTGTAGCACTGTTTCGTCAAGCTGCGAAGGGACTGGGCGAAGCACGGGGTCTCGTCGCGGAACCCTCTGACGTGCGGCCCGTTTCACGAGTCAGGCCGCGTCATGACGAGCGCGGCGAGGAGCCCGTCGTTCGGGCCATCGGAGCCGGTCATGATGGAAGTCATCTACGAGGTTGTGGAGCATAATGGCGGCTGGGCCTACAAAGCCTTCGGCGTCTATTCGGAGACGTTCCGCTCGGCCGAACAGGCGCGGCGCGCGGCGGAGCAGGCGGCCGCCCGCCAGCAGCTCTGCGGGCGCGACAACGGTATCGTGTTCCAGGATCCCCGCGGGAACTGGCGCAAGGAAGTCAGCGACGGCTCGAAGCGGCCCGCGACGCGCGTCCAGGGCTGATCCGGCCCCGGTGCCGCATCCGAACGGGGGCACCATCGTCAATGCGTGAGGCCGCCGGCGTCAGGGCGCGAGATAAAGCCGCAGCCGTGCCGAGGCATTGCGCAGATGCGTCTCTGCTGCGGCGCGGGCGGCGGGCGGGTCCTGCCGCTCGATCGCGTCAAGGATCGCGCGATGCTCGTCCTGCACGCTTTGGGCAAGCCCCGTGAAGCGGGCCGTATTGGCCCGCGCGGTGCGGATGAAGGTGCGCACGCGCCGGTCGAGAAATTCCGACAGGTCGCGGAAGAACGGATTGCCGGTCGCTTCCACGATGGCGCGGTGGAAGGCGAGATCCTCGTCGACGCCCGGCTCACCACGGTCGATGGCCGCCTGCATGGCCTCGAACTGGCGGTGGATCGCGGCAAGATCGGCCGCGCTGCGCCTTGCCGCCGCATGTTCGGTGGCCGATGCCTCGACCGCCATCAGCAGCTCGACGATGTTGCGCAACTCGTCCTTGTCGGTGAAGTCCGCGACATCGAGCCGGAAGACCGAACCCTGTCCCGGATCGGCGACGAAGGCGCCCGCACCCTGCCGCGTCACCACAAGGCCGTCATGCTTCAACCGCCCGATGGCCTCGCGCACCGTGGGACGGCTCACGCCATAGAATTCCGACATCTGCTGCTCGGTCGGCAGCCGGTCGCCATGGGCCAGGCGGCCCGACGCGATTTCCTCGCGGATGCGCGCGGCCAGCGTGTCGGCCAGCGACGGCGCGCGGCCCAGCACGTCGCGCGGCGCGGATGCTGCCGCGCGCTCGCCGGAGCCGGCGCGCTCGTTCGTGCCCGCCCGTTCGGTCACGGGCGTCCGGCGCATGCGGGCGAAATCGTCGTCCATGCTCAAGCTCGGCCATCCTGAATGCGGCGCATGCCAGCATGTGATGCGCCGCAACGATTCTGCCAGTGGCGGAGCAGCTCAACTCGCGACATGCAGCCCGCCATTCACATGCAAAGTCTCGCCGGTGACGAAGCTCGCGGCATCCGAACAGAGGAACAGGACGGCGCTCGCCACCTCGTCGGCGGTGCCCAGCCGCTTGAGCGGCGTCGCCTCCATCAGCTGCGGCCCGCGCACGGCCAGCAGCGGCTGCACCATCGGCCCGTCGATCAGGCCCGGCGAGACCGCGTTGACGCGGATCTTCGGTGCGAGTTCGAGCGCGAGCGTGCGGCTGAGCGTGAGCACGCCCCCCTTCGCGGCGGCGTAATGGCCGTGGTTGAAGCTGCCGCGATGGCCCGCCATCGATGCGATATTGACGATGGCCCCGCCCGCCCGCAGATGCGGGATCGCGGCGCGACAGGAATAGAAGACGCCGTCAAGATTGATCGCGATGGAGCGGCGCCATTCCGCGTCGTCCATGGTCGCGATCATGGCGTCGCGATAGAGCCCCGCCGAGGTCACGAGATGGTCGATGCCGCCGAAGCGCTCGGCTGCCCGCGCCATGACCGCGTCGGTCGCCTTGGCGTCGGTGACATCGTGGGCGAGCGCCAGGACGCGCGCGCCCGACGGGTCGATTTCCGCCGCCAGTGCCTCCACGGCGCTGCCGTCGAGATCGGTCAGGGCGCAGTTTCCGCCGAGCTGCGCATAAAGCCGCGCCACGGCTCTTCCGATGGCGCCGCTGGCGCCGGTGACGAGAAGCGTGCGGCCGGTGAAGTCGATCATGCGGGAACCTCGATCATTTTCGCCCTCACGTCATCAGCCAGCCGCCGGCCACGTCGATGACCTGTCCGGTCACGAAGCGGGCCTGCGGCGAGGTCAGGAACAGGCAGGTGGCGGCGACGTCGGCCGGGTCGCCAAGCCGGCGCAGGGGCGTGGCAAGCCGCACCGCCTCGTTGGCGGACGACGCCGTGCCGCGCATCATCGGCGTGTCGATCCGGCCCGGCGCCACCGCGTTGACGGTGATCGCGTCGGGGCCAAGTTCGCCCGCCAGATGCTTGGTGAAGCCGATCAGGCCCGCTTTCGTGGCCGCGTAATGCACGCCCACGATGTCGCAATAGGTTTGGCCCGCCACCGATGCCATGCTCACGATGGCCCCTCGGCCGGCCTCGCGCATGCCCGGCACGACGG
>JBIPLL010000420.1:0-3234 GCA_044368425.1 Beijerinckiaceae bacterium | reverse complement strand
GCATTATCGGCTCCCGATCGCGCAAAGGCTGACCACGACCATCGCCGCGATCGCGCAGGGTCAGATGACGGGCGACGACGCGTTCGACCTGCTCGCCCCGGTCAGACGGTAAGCCGGCAAATCATCGCGATTCCCGATCCATTGTGCGGCGCAGCATCGACTGCGGCCGCATGAAGGTCCTTCGTGCGCGGTCGTTTGCAGCCATGCAAGGTCGCCGACGTTCTGGAGAAGATCCTTCTCTTTTGACGCCTGTGAGCCTGTCTGCGCGCAAGCGGGCGCACGGCTTGGCCAGGACCTGCGATTGACGGGGCCGTTCCGGCGCTTCAAGACGGGTTTGATCGGCGGAGGGCATGATGCGCATCACCACCTGGAACGTGAATTCGGTGAAGCAGCGGCTTGCGCACCTGCTCGACTTCCTGCGCGAGGCGCAGCCCGACATCCTCTGCCTGCAGGAACTGAAATGTCAGGACGACGCCTTTCCGGCCGCTGAGATCGAGTCCATCGGCTACAATCTAGCGGTTCATGGGCAGAAGGCGTTCAATGGCGTCGCGATCCTGTCGAAATATCCGCTGGAGGACGTCAGGCGCGGTCTGCCGGGGGACGAGGCTGACGTGCAGAGCCGCTATGTCGAGGCTGTGGTGTCTCGACCGGATGGTGCCGTGCGGGTTGCCTCGATCTATCTGCCCAACGGCAATCCGCTCGGCACCGAGAAATTCCCTTACAAGCTCGCCTGGATGGAGCGTTTGCGCCTGCATGCGAAGGCGCTTCTCGCCTACGAGGAATTCCTCGTTCTGGCAGGCGACTACAATGTCATTCCCGAGGAGCGCGATGCGCGCAACCCGGAGGACTGGCGCAACGATGCGCTCTTCCAGCCAGAATCGCGCGCGAAATTCAGGGCCTTGCAGGCGCTGGGCCTCACCGACGCGCTGCGCGCGTCAACGGACGAGCCTGGCCATTACACGTTCTGGGACTATCAGGCCGGGGCTTTCCAGCGGAACAACGGCATCCGCATCGACCACCTGCTCCTGTCCCCGCAGGCAGCCGACCGGCTGACGAGCGTGACCATCCACAAGGACATGCGGGCGCGCGAAAAGCCCTCCGATCACGTGCCGGTCAGCGTGGACCTCCGGATCGGATGAACTGTCGACGAGCCGGGAAAAGGCTCGTCAATGCGTCCCCGCCCTCACCTCTCTCACCGCCGCCTCGGCTTGCGCGCGGTCGGTCTTGTCGGCGAAGCGGGCGCGGACAAAGGCAACGAGGTCGGTGAGTTCCGTATCGTTGAGCGTTGCGAAGCGCGGCATGGACTTGTCGGGCGAGCCTTCGGGCGGGCGTATGCCCTCGACGATGATGCGCACGAGATTCCGGGAATCGGACCCGGCAACGGTCGCCGCGAGCGCAAGGGGCGTGTTGTTGCTGCCGGCACGATGACAATTGGCGCAGGAGCGGGCGAAGAGCGCCTCGCCGCGCTGGAGTGCGGGGTCCGTCTGGGTCGATGCCGCACCCGGGACGAATTCGCGCTTCGCGCCGGTTTCGGCCTTCGCGGTGATCTCGGGGGAGCCTTGCCGCCCGTCGGTCAGGTAATGGGCCATGGCCTTGACCCAGTCCTCCGGCACCTTGGCGAGGTGATCGACCACGGGCTTCATGGGCCCGGCGGCGATGCCGTGATGGGCGTGACGGCCGTCGATCAGGTAGTCGACCATCGCGCTCTCGGTCCAGGGCACGACAGAGCTGGAAGCCTTGCCGATGGCGAAGGCATACCAGCCCTCGACGGCGCCTCCGGCGAACGGAGCGCTCGCGACGTGCCCGCCCAGCGCATTGCGCGGCGTGTGGCAGGCCCCGCAATGGCCCAGCCCCAGCACGTAATAGGCGCCGTCGTTCCATTGCGCACTGCGCGCCGGATCGGGCCTGAAGGGCGCGGGATCGTGGAAGAGCATCTTCCAGCCAGCAAGCAGCGGGCGCTGGTTGAACGGGAATTTCAGATCGTGAGGCGGGTTGGGCGCCTTCACGGCCGGCCGCGTCATGACATAGGCATAGAGCGCCTTCATGTCCTCGGGCTTCGTGCGGGCGAAATGGTCATAAGGAAATGCCGGATAGAGGTGTTCGCCCTTGCGGCCCAGGCCCTCGCGCATGGCGCGGTCGAAGGCCTCGAAGGACCATGTGCCGATGCCTGTCTCCGCATCGGGCGTGATGTTGGTGGTGCGGATCGTGCCGAACGGGGTCGGCAGGTTGAGACCGCCGGCATAGGGCTTTCCGCCTGGCTTTGTGTGGCAGACGACGCAATCGCCCAGATTGGCGAGCAACTCGCCACGCTCCACGAGGTTGCGCGCGAAGGTGCTTGCTGCGGGCGGGCTGATCGGCGCGATCTCGGGCGCGGGCCAGAAGACGAAGCTCGCGGCACCGGCGGCGGCGAATGCGAGGAGCAGGGCGGCTTTGGAGACGAGGCGCATTTGCGTTGAACGAATTCCGCTGGAAACGACAGTTGAAGCCGCGTCCCGTCAGGTGCAGGACGCGGCTCGTCAGGGCTTGTCAGCCGGTGGGACGGCCACTGGCATGGCCGTCCGGAAGTCGGACCCCGTCAGGCCGGCAGGCCGGCCTTGACCCGGTCGGGGGTCAGCGGCAGGCGGCGGAACCGCACACCCGTGGCATCGGCCACTGCGTTTGCCAGAGCCGCGCCCGTCGGACCCTGCGAGGCCTCGCCGGTGCCGAGGAACGGCTGGCCGGGACGGTCGATCAGGGCCACCTCGATCGGCGGCGTCTCGGCGAAGGTGAGGATCGGGTAGCTCGCCCAGTCCTCGGAGGTGACGCGCGTGTCGTCGAACTTCACCTCTTCCTTCAGCGTCCAGCTCAGGGACTGCACGAGGCCGCCCTCGATCTGGTTGCGCACGCCGTCGGGGCTGACGATGTGGCCGCTATCGGCTGCCGACACGGCGCGCAGGACGCGGATGCGTCCGTTGCGCTTGTTGACCTCGACCTCCAGAGCCACCGCGCAATAGCCCGCGATGTTCTTGTACTTGGCGAAGCCGATGCCGCGGCCGCGACCGTCGCGCTTCTGCCACTTGTCCCAGCCGAACATCTCGGCGGCCTTGACGATGACGTCGCGGGCGCGCGGGTCCTTCATGAAGCGCAGGCGATAGGCGACGGGATCGACACCCGCGGCAACGGCCAGTTCGTCGATGAACGATTCGATGGCGAACACGTTGGCATAGGCACCCAGCCCGCGCGTCGAGGAGACGC
>JBIPLL010000699.1:0-12382 GCA_044368425.1 Beijerinckiaceae bacterium | reverse complement strand
TAGTGCAGGACAAAATGACAGACAAGACGAAAAGAACTGATTTGAACGGTGTGTTCTATCGCAAGAAAAGCACCGACAACAGGTGTCTGGCTGAGAAGATCGCAGTCAGAAAACACTTCCTCAGAAAGTTCCATCCGGACAATGCCAAAGTCTTCGACTGTTGTCAGGGGACTGGATTGATCTGGAAAACGATCAGGCGTGACTTCCACGTCGCCAGTTACTGGGGCGTCGATCTTAAAGCGAGCGCTGGGCGCGTGGCCATGGACAGCGTCAGCGTTCTTCGCAGGAAGCTGACAGACAACGTCATCGACGTCGACACGTACGGCGAGCCATGGGAACACTGGCTGACAATGCTTCCAAACGTGACGCAGCCGACAAGCGTCTTTCTCACATGGTCGTCAATGTGTTCAATCAACATGAGCACAATCGTGAAACAGCATGTGTTCGGTGGTGAACTGCATATGCCGAAAAGTCTGTACGGCAAACTCTGGGACTATGCGAACGCCTACCTGTTGACAGCGCCAGAGCAGCACGGGCTTGAGATCGTCGAGTGCATGGAATCGCTCAACAAAACGCCGTCGCGATACATCGGAATTCATATCAGGCCAAAGAGCAAAGGAAGCGAGGAACAAAATGGCTGAGCAGCACAAAAAGAAAACAGGAAGTCGCGGCATCGAATGGTGCACGATGACGATCAATCCATTCGGCGGGTGCATGCATGATTGCAAATGGGAAATGCCAGACGGCACAGTCGCCGGTTGCTATGCCAAGTCGCTGGCAGAAACAGGGGTTGCCAAAGTCGCCTATCCGCACGGATTCGAACACCACTATTTCCGGCCGGAAGCGATCAGGCAATTGAGCGCGAAGAAAAATCCGGAACTGATCTTCGTCGATTCAATGTCGGACATGTTCGCGCATAACGTTCCGGAAGATCAATTGCTGCTGGTGTTCGAAGCCATGCGCAAGGCGCCGCATCATTCGTTTCAGTCACTCACCAAAGCAGCGCCGCAGATTCTCAAGTATGTCGACAGACTGCCGACAAATCTCTGGGTCGGAGTGAGTTCGCCGCCTGACTGGTTTATGGGCCACAGGATGGCCCAAGACGCACAGAAAAAAATGTTGGCCAGAAGTATGGATGTGCTGGCCGAAGTCCGCAGGAAGACCGGCAACATCGTCTGGATGAGCGCTGAGCCGGTGTCGTGGGACTTGACGACGGTCCTGGATGAAAACCATCCGCTTGACTGGATCGTGATCGGAGCAGCCAGCAACGGGCCGCAATACTTTCAGCCAGACGCGGAGCACGTGCGCCGTCTGCTGATTCTGATGGACGCCACAGAGACGCCGGTGTTTTTCAAGGGCAACATCCGCGAAACGTTTCAAGCCAACAACATGGGAACGAAGGAACTCAATCGCTGGCGTGAAGACTTTCCGATGGTCTGCGACGGTGTTCCGATTCCGGCCGTCGAATCAAGGCAGGAAAATTGTCGTAAGTATGGGTGGCCGTTATCAGGGCAGGACTCGCCAGAGAATGCGAATCGACTGTTCTGAGCAATCAACAATCAACACACAGGGGACAGCAGTGAAAATTGAAATCGCGCGTCAGGCACTTTTACGGGCACTTGTTTGTGCGTCAGCAGCAACACCGACACGGACGCCGAAAGATATCCTGAAAAATGTGCTGATGACCGGGGACGGAAAATCTATCGAGATCATCGGCACAGATCAGGAAATCGGTATCCGTGCAAAGCTTCCTGAATCTGCAATTCCGCGTGAGATTTCGGAGTCGTTCGATATCCTGTTGCCGCCGCAGCGAGTTCGCACAATCCTGCAGGAACTCAAAGACGATTTCGTCACGTTCGAAATCAATGATCAGAATCTGAAGATCACAGCGAAGGGGGCAATCTTCAGAGTCTCAACAGAAGATCCGAATGAGTTTCCGCCAGTGCCAGCAAGCGAGAACCCCGCGTATATCGTCGATGCGAAGTCGCTGGCCATCGCGATACGCCGCACAGAGTTTGCATGCGATCTGGATTCGACACGGTATGCACTCGGTGGAATCAACGTCGACGTGAAGGGCGAAATGCTGGTGATGGCCGCGACAGATTCACGACGTCTTTCGGTCGTTGAAATCATGTGCCAGCAAACGGACGCAGAAGCCAAGATCAAGCCGAACACAGTGATTCCGTCGAAAGCCTGGCGGGCCGTCGCTGGTGCCGCAGATGAGGCGGAAGATATTCGCTTCCGAGTCGGCGATAATGACGCCACGTTTCAGGTCGGCAATGTTTCGATTTATACCAGACTGGTCGAAGGCCGGTTTCCGCGCTATCGCGACGTGATTCCGGGTTCGTCGACGGTCCGCGTTCCGCTTCCAGTCAGCCCGTTTTTCTCTGCCATGCGACAGGCGCAGATCTGCCTGGACAAAGAAACCAGAGCCGTGGTGATCACTCTCAAAGACGGCATGATGGAAGTTGATAGCAAGTCAGGCGTGGGCACGTCGTCAGTCACGTTCCCATGCGAGTTTGACAAAGAGCCGATCACGGTTTCTCTCGATGGAACCTATGTCTGCGATCTGCTGAAAACATTACCGGCAGAATCAACGGTCGAAGTCCGGTTGATCGACGCTGGATCTGCTGTCATGTTCAAATATGAAAACACGCTGACGTACGTTCTCATGCCGTTGATAGATAATTAACACATCGTAATTCCATTCCACCGGACGCAACAAGCCACAGCAGGCTGGTTGTATTCACCGACTGAGTGAACCTTGCAATAGATTCAATCCAGTAATCCCGATCAGGAATAGTTTCTTTGTGTAGCACATCGGAGTTGATAAAATATCCCGAACGGTGTTCAACGCACTGAAGGACTGAGGAGGTACATATGGGTTTACTACGAGATAACATCATGGCGAATGCTGACCCTAAGCAGCCTAAAAGCTTTTTCTATAAAATGTCGCCTGCCTGTCAGGTCATGATTGCAGAAGCTCTGTTGATGTTTCGTCGCGGTGAAATACCAATGTCACTGTCAGAATTAGACAGGTCGCTGCAGCGGATTGCAGAAACGCAGTATCAGGAGGATTACGCAAAATGGCCAGACCGAAGCTCGTTCAGTCGGTTTTCTGCAATGACGAAAGATCATCAACTGCAGGAGATAATCGAAAACACAAAAACAACACAGGCCAAAAAGCCTCTCAAAAAGCCTCTCAAAAAGCCTGTCAAAAAGCCTGTCAAAAAGCAGGCAAAAAAGAAAAGCCGATCCTCGCGGATCAAATAGCTAATGCGTCAGCGGAAATACAGGTCAATCAGGATCGTGACAAACTCCTGCAGCAGATTCGCAGGCTGCAGGTTGATCTGCAGTCGGAGAAATCCGCAACGCGGAGAATGCTCGATGAGGTCAATCACCTGCAGGGACGTATTGAACTGGTCGAAGCGACATATAATCCGGCACGTCGCTACTCAATTGGAACGACAAAATCGGGACAAAAAACAGCATGTACCGCAATCGTGATGCTGAGTGATTTGCATTTAGAAGAGCGAGTCGATCCGGATGTGTGCATGGGTGCGCATTATGATTTAACCATCGCAACGAAACGGAACGACCGCGTCATCAATACAGCCATCGAAGTGCTGGAACATCAGCGGCGGTTTTTCCCGTGGAAGGATTTGTTGATCTGGCTTGGTGGTGACATGATTTCAGGCGCGATCCATCAGGAGTTGGAGGCGACAAACTTCCTGGGTCCGGCAGACGCGATTTTGTTTTCGCAAGACATGATGCTGGCTGACATTGACAAACTTCGGACAGCGTTAAGCCCGCGCAAAGTCACGATAGTTTGCAACATGGGAAACCATGGCCGCACAACCCATCGCAAGCGATTTTCAGACGGCTACAACCACAGTTGGGAGTGGTTAGCGTTTCATAATATGGCACGCCTTTTTGCATCAGATAACTCGGTGGAGTTTATTATTGCAAAAGGATCTCTGATTGAAATCGAAGTTGAAAACACGCCTATCAGATTTACGCACGGCGATGACATCAGATTCGAAGGCGGTGTCGGCGGCGTGTTCATTCCTTTGGCGAAAAAGATTGCGAACTGGGATAGACGATGGAAGGCCGCAAAAACAATTCTTGGCCATTTTCATTCTCATTTTCATATCGATTCCGCAGTCATGAATGGCTGTCTCATTGGGCCGAACGCTTATTCAATTGCTGGCGGATTTGCAGCACAACGACCATCACAGACCACGGCAATTGTGGACAGTCGGCGGGGGTTTGTCGATGTGACTCAGATTTTTGCGGAGTGAATTTATGAAGCTGACTTCGATCTACATTGCAGGACCAATGAAAGGCATTCCGTTATTTAACTTTCCGGCGTTTGACAAGGCGAGAGATGAGATAAATAAGTGGAGTGAATGTGTCGCCGTCAGCCCTGCTGACATTGATAGGGCATATGGATTTGATCCATCGTTCCTGCCTGATGATTACGACTGGAACTTGATTCCACCATCCGCAGGCACACGCGATGAAATCATAAAGCGTGACATTGATGCGTTGATTTCGTGCGACGAAATTTACATGTTGCCGGGATGGAAAACGTCGTCCGGAGCGAAAGCAGAGTTGCATCTTGCGCGTTGGTCCGGAAAGACTGTTCGCCATCATCCTGACGCTGAAAATCCTCATCTGGGCTATGCTGCACAAGAGGCTGATTTCATCCATCCGCCGCAAAGCCAAAAGCGACAGGTTAACCCTAAAGATTCTGTCGGCTGCACAAAGCCGCCACTGCATTGCATCCCAACTCCTGTCCTGTTTGAAGTTGGCATGGGAATGTTTGAAGGTGGGTGGAAATATAGAGAAGCGAATTGGCGAAAAATCGGCGTCCGTGCGAGCATCTACTACGACGCGGCAATGCGTCATTTGATTGCATGGTGGGAAGGCGAAGATATCGATCCGGCCAGCAATATCCACCACATCAGCAAAGTAATCTCCTGTCTGTCTGTCTTGCGTGATTGCCAGATGCAGGCTGAATACGGCTCAGGTGTCGACTACAAGGACGATCGACCACCGAAGTCACACGTTCCTATGTCAGCGATGGAAACGCAGTTCATGGCGATTGTGGAGCGATTACAGAAGGACCACGGCAACCGTAAAGAACCGTACACGGAGATCAGCCACAAATGATTGAACTACTGACTCAGATTGTCCAGTTCGTTTGGGAACTGCTTCCTCGGCCAACAATCGTTTCTCCAACGGAAATGGCAGCGTGCTATTGGTTCGGTCGATACGGAAAAAGTAAAGGCCCTGGTCTCTATCTGATCTGGCCAGTGATTCAGTATTGGAGAGTTTACAATGTTGTCAGTCAAATTTGCGAGACAGCAATCATCGCCGTGACGTCCGCTGATGATCGGGACTGGCAATGGCGGCTTGGAATCGAATATGAGATTCACGACATCCTGAAATATGAAACAGGGCAGTTCAACGGACAAAACCACCTTGAGATGCTTGGCGGTGCTGCGCTTGTGCGAATCATCAGTCAACTATCCAGCGAGCAAATCAAGGAGGCTGGTGTCTGGCGAATCTGCAACAAGATCAAATTGAGGATAGCCGATTCAGCCGATCAACGTGGAATGACCGTTATTGGCGTCCGGCCAATTATGGCATCTCGCTGTCGTTCATTCTTTGTGTCGCAGGCTGAAAGACTTGTTGACTAACGACAGGAAGCGTTTTCTCACGTTTCCAATTAGGCTGCTACGTGTGACGGTGTTAGAAACGTCGTTGTAACATCGGACTGGTACTCCGATCGTCTTGAAAGGTAGGTCATGGGAATCGTGTCAGAGTGTACAGAGTCGTGCGAGGATTGCGGCTGGAACAAAGTCAAAGGCATGGATTGCACAGTCTGTGCGTCAATGCCTCGGGTTGAGATCTACGGCAGGGAGCTGGGCGACGGGAATGGATTCGGAATTGCCGTAGATGGCCTGCAGTCCGGCGACGGAATTCCGTGTGAGTTCAGCCATCCGCGATTTGAGCAGCGCCTGAAACGAGCAATATCGCTGGCCTGTCATCGGGCATACAGGGCTGGAGCCAGAGACAACGCAGCAAAGATCAGGGATCTGCTGCAGATCAAACAGGATGAGTAGCATCGGAGTGACGCTTCCTCTGCTTCCAGAAACATTGGAGATTTGAACAAATGACAGACGTGATTCCAGACGTGAAAAGGTGTCCGCTATGCGACTGCGATGCGGAATTGCACGAGGGTTTCGACATCGATTGCGAGTCGACCACTGCAATCATTACCTGCACGGCCTGTCCGGTCAGTTTCGGGCCGATGTATCCAGACGCAAAGGCAGACGTAGTGAAGTTTGTTCAGCGGTGGAATTGCAGGGATGGCGACCAGTGTCGGCACGGATGCAAGATTCGCAAGGCGATCAGGGAAATGGTTGATTCTTTGGATGATGAATAGCAGCGGAGCACACTGCCGATCGTCAGTGGATTGTGCGGAGCATTTGCAATTGTTCGGAGCGGTGCTGCGAACATTTGACTGTCCGCTCGCATGCGTGGGTATGGCACCGGGGTCAGCAGACGTGCTGATTTTCGCCACGTTCGATTCGTGGACACGCTTTTTTTTATCTTGATCGACGGTAGACGCACGAGCAAAGGGAAAAAACCAATGCAGACGAGACGATTTCCCGGAATGGAAGATCTGCGGCCAGAGTGTCCGAAAATGTCAGATGAGTGGATCGCACTCAAGATCGCCACGGCACTCTATGCAGAAGTCAATTTCGAAGATTGCTACTGGTTCGAACATGAACGCGAATCAATCATCGATCGAATGGCAGAAATGATCATGCGGCAGAATTCCGTGGAAGGGATATTCGGCCATCTGCAGAGTGAGTACAAACGGGCCAGCGGCGACACGGGATCGCAGTATCCGTGGGGCTATCCCGGCGTTCAGGAGTATTCGCAGATCATGCTCACGGTGATCGCGACGGGAATTCTGGACGAAGAAATCGACAGGTATCAGCAGAAATACAACGTGACCGTTTGCAATTTGGAAGCGTAAAAGACTGGGAAACGGCTGATAAGGTCTGCGAAAATTTATGGGAAACGGCATCATAGGTCCGTGGACCTATAATGAAAACGAAGCGAAAATCAGGTTCAAAACACAAACGGAGTTCTGAAGTGTTCAAAAAGGGACAGCCAGTTGAAATGACAACCGATGGACTGGTTGCCATACGAATGAAACCGAACGGCACAATCAAACAGCACAGGAACGGTGATCAGTTCTCATCGACAGGCGTTGTTGTGTCCGCGCCGAGAAACCAAAATACGTTGATGGTCAGGCTGGACTCAGCGCCAGAAAATTCATCCGGCGAGTATTACGCCGCGAAGTTCTGGAAGCCGATCGTGACGGACGGACAGAAGTGCTACACATGCGACGGCGACTGCGAGCGTAACGATGTGCGCCGGACACTCGCCAGAGGCCCACGTGAGGGCCAGGAGATTGGTCCGTTGTGCGATGAGTGTGAAGAGTCGCTGGATTCTCAAGTGCTTCTGAAGCCAATCCAGAAGCCGCCAGCGTAAAACCGCAAAAAGATTTCCCGCAAGCCTATGCGTTGCACCTTGACGCATCCGATGGACTTTGGCAACAATGCCGAGCCAACGGGGGGGGAAGCGGAACAATGGACATAACTGAGGACAACACTGCGCAACTGGATCTGTCTTCAAAACCAAAGACGGCACGCAGAAATCGCAAACTCAAAACGCAGCCGGGCACTGAAGGGGTTATCGAGAATGGTCCGGTCGTTGGTCGTACACTGACCAAAGAAAAACGCGCCGAACTCATCAGAGTGATTCGCCAGGGGCTGATCGGCGGAATGCATCCGGTGACACTGACACAGGCGTGCATGACGCAATTCAAGCTGAGTCGATTAACCGTCCACAAGTACATGAATGCGGTGCGACAGGAGCAACTCAAGGAAGTCGGCTACTATCGCGAACAGATTCAGGAGATCTGCCAGAAAGCGCTGGTCACCATTGTGCAGAATGGACAAAAGGGACAAGCGAAGCCTGAAGCCGTCGTTAAAGCTGTCGTTGTTTTGCACAACATCTTCGATATCAAAGTCACGCCGGAAGACACGACGCAGCAAAAGAAAATGCTGGCCGAAGAGGCGATGGCCAAAATGGACGGAATGTCGATTCAGGAACTCCAGGAGTTCTCGGACCAGCTACGAAACGGCGGGGAAAAGCTGACGCCGGAAATGCTGCTGATGTCACCGGCAGATATCGAAGAAACGTCAGCCAAACGCAGGAAGCGAAAGGGCAGGACGAATGCCGGAACTTCTTGATCCGTACATGCGAATGCTGCTGTACGCCGAAGCGCAGAAGAAACTCAAGCGGAAGAAAGATGCGTTGGGGAGAATCAGGCACCTTTACACTCATCCGGAAGACGTCAACGATGACGATTTCGAAATGTTCCGGGAGTGTGACGGCCGATCGCTGCGACAGTTGTTTGAGCGTCAGCCGGAACTGCGACAGCGACAGCGCGAATACGATGATTCGCCAGAGCAGATTCTTTCCAGTCTGGCGGGCTTTACGCGCCGCGCCTGGCGATACATCAGAGATCCGAATCCATTCGCCGGAAACTTCCATATCGATCTGCTGGCGCAGGAATACGAAGATCTGTTCTATGGCCGCAATGACAGACTGATCGTCAATCAGCCGCCAGGCACGATGAAGTCCTATCTGCTGAATGTCTTTTTTCCGGCCTGGGTCTGGGCCAAAGATCCGACACGGCGATTCGTGCTGAGCAGTTACGCCGAAGAGCCGATGCAGGCACCGAAAACCGCATTCGTCAACCTGATCACGTCCGAATGGTATCAGAAGCGTTTCGGCCGTCTGCGAATCGTCCGCGATAATGAAAAGGAAGGCATCGTCAACAGTCGTGGCGGAACTCGATTTATGGGGACGGTCGGCGGACCGTTGACAGGTTTGCATCCGCACTTCCTGTTGGTCGACGATCCGCACAAAGCGCTGGACGTGTATTCAACAAAGCTGATGAAAAAAGCGATTCGCTGGTTTGCGTCAACGGTCGCCAGTCGCGGTATGCTGCAGAAAATGTCGATCGTTGTTTGCATGCAGAGACTGGCAACAAACGATATCTGCGGAATGCTGCTGGGCGAAATGCTTTCCGGCGCAATCGATATGCCAGAAAGCTTCAAGCAGGAACTCCAGTCGTCTGAATGGCGGCATGCGTGTCTGCCGATGCGATTCGATCCGGATCACCGCTATCGCTGGGACAAAGATCCACGAACGAAAAAGGGCCAGTTGCTCTGGGAATCGATGATCACCGAAGCCGTGGTGAGAAATCGAATCAAGATGATGGAACTGGACAAAGAGCAGGCCAACGTTCCAGCACAATTCGATCAAGATCCAATGTCCAAAGCCGGGACGTTGTTCGAGAACGTCCGGGGCGCACTCATCAAGCCGGAAGACCTGCCCAAAAAACTGGTGCATGGCATGGCCGTCAGGGGCTGGGACAGAGCCGACAGCGATGCGGAATCAGATCTTGATCCAACGGCTGGAGTTTTGACCGTCGAGTATGAGGGAATCAAGTACATCGTCAACAGGGTGAAGTTCAATAAAACGGCGGTCGATCGAGACAACACGATCGAAAAAGTTTCCGCGTACGACTCGAAGAACTGGGACAACTATCGAGTGGCAAACGAAGTGAATCCGGGGCCAGACGGCAAGTTCGCGCACAATTACCTGGCCGCGAAACTGAAGCCGCACGGAATCGTATGCATGGCGCAGCCGGTCACGAAGAACAAACGAGCACGCGCCACAATGTTTGCGGCCGGTGTCAAATACGGGGAAGTCAGAATTCTGGACGAACAGGACTGGACCAAAGATTTCATCGACGAACTGGAACGATTCCCGAACGCGCCGCATGACGATCAGGTGGACGCCGGGGCGCACTCTTACAACGGACTCGAAGACTGGAAGCTGGGAAAAGTGTAGTCATCAATATGCATGCGTCAGTGACGGCGTAATAGCGGGAGGCAATTACGCTGATGCATGAATGAACTCAACAAAGGATTGGAAGACAATGCTGGTTATCTCACGAACGTCAGAACAAACCGTCATCGTGTACGACAAGCAGACAATGCTGCTGACGATGGTCGTCGTAGTGTTGAAAAGATCGTCCGGACGCTTGCGGCTGGGGTTTCATGTGCCGCCGTCGATTGGTATTATTCGAACCGAATTGACGGCGTTCAAAGACATGCCATACGGTAAGCTGATTACACTGCCGATTGGAACGAAGGTTGAGATTGTCGGGTCGTCAAACACCATACTGGAATCAAGCAGCGCGGCTGGGTGACGATATGAACCCGTTCGGAATGAGACTCGCTGATCTGCACAAAGTGCTTCCGTGCATCGTTGCGGAACTGGCGGTCGACGTGTCTTTCCAGTGCGGATCGTCAGGGCGGCTTCATCACGATCGCGGGACAAGAGCCTATTTTCTACTGCGTGGTGAGAAGCCGTTAGACGAACCTGATGCCGAAGTTTTCGTCAGGTCAAAGCTGAACGTTCTGAAGCTGCGAGAATTGCCATGGGACCATTTCCGATTCGCGGAAGTCGCCATGGTGCCAGCGGCCATCGGAGAACGATGCTGGCGAGGAACGCCGGACGAAATGAGAGAAATGCTGGAACGTGTCAGGCTGAAGATACCGAACACAACTGTAGAATCATCGAAATTCCAGGTTCCACTCGATCAACTCTGAGGCAAAAAATCCAATGACGTGCTGACAAAACTTCGCCGATCCGTTACCGTATGCGTCGTATTACGACGCATAGTCTGCGATGACGGGGCGATTCCATGCAAATCGATCTTGGAAAACTGATCCAGGAATACCGTACGGCCGAACAAAATGTCGGCGCGGAAATGATCAAAGCGTACGGGCTTTCCGGGACAGGGTTCGACAATTATTCGCTGATGGATATCTTCGGATCGCCAGGGCACAGCGCCATCGGAACGTCCGCAATCAGGGATATCGAGCAGGTTCGAGGATGGAACTTCACCGCCATTCTTGCCAAAGCGCTGCAGTTCGGTCTGGGGTCGATGGCCGTCTACTGCCCGCAGTGGATTGCAGAAGCCATCTGCGAGCACAATGGTATTGAATACAAGGCCAGCAAGCGAATCACCGGATCAGAGCAGTACGGTGTTCCTGAAGACTGGGTGACAGCGCCAACGCAACACCGAATTGCCGCACTGCTGAGATCGCCGAATCCCTGGAAGGATGAAGCCACGTTTCTGTTCGAGATCGCAGAGCAGACGAACATCCACGGCGTGGCGCATATTCTCGTGCTTCCAAACGCTAACGGAATGCCACAGGAATTGTGGGTGATTCCGAAAGCTGCCATTCAGGCCGTCGCGCCGTCGTCACAGTTTCCGGAAGGAAGCTACCGAATCGGGCATCTGAGCAAGCTTTCAATCAATACGCAAAGCGAGGAAGAGCCGCTAAGTCTGCAACAGGCGCTGGCGAGAATTTCGAACAGAGAGTATTCGGCAAAGTTCGTCATTCCGATCGGGCTTCCGTCGCCGATGTTCTCGGATGATTTTCTGAACGTTTCGTCCGCCATCGCAGACACGGTAGACACTGACAAAGTGCTGCATCAGACCAGACGAAACATGCTGGAAAAAATGATGACCACAGGGCCACGGCTTGAGCCGATGCCTGGTGTCACAATCAGCAATTCCGAGTGGTCGAAGCTGCTGGAAGAATTCGAAGCACAGAACCTTGGACCGGATAAGCAGGGCAACGCCTGGCGATCACCGCCAGGAATCAAAGTCTCCAACGACAGCCATACCGGTCGAGAAATGGAGTTCGTCAATTCGGTCGATCAGAGCCGCGATCATACGCTGGGCCAGCACTTGCTGAGTTCAGCGATGCTGGGGCTTGGCTCTGGCGGTTCGTATGCACAAGTGGTCGGACTCATCAAAGGAAATGCACGACTCATCCTGCAACCATTGATGCGAATCTACAGCGGCCAGTTGACGATCGGCCTGCGCCGGTTCATGCAGTCGCCGCAGAATCAGTTTATGGTTCTTCTGCAAGCCGCCAACATCGACGATCCTGAGCAGCGCCGTTCAGAATGGGATCTGTTGATGAAATCCAAGGCCGTCAAGGTCCGCGAAGTCCGTGAGGCATTCAACATGATGCCACTCGGAACCGAGGAAGACGACAAGCTGGTCGGCGCAATGCCTGATCCATATGCGGGCTACGGATACGAGGAAGAGACTGGCGCTGACTCGGAGGACACAGGAACCGACACCGCGCTGACGGATTCAGGGGAACCAGAAACGCCAGGCATCGGTGCACCAGAAGCC